>CALCCX010000152.1 GCA_937900165.1 uncultured Acidimicrobiia bacterium
AATAGAAGTAATAGAAAGATATAGAAACAAAGTAGAAAGATAACAAAAAAGAGGTACAGGAGAGAGAATGGTGAAGTTGTCAAAGCGATTATTATAATAGTTATATTTATTGTTTTTTTTTTTAATGATACGGCGACCACCGAGATCTACACTCTTTCCCTACACGACGCTCTTCCGATCTGGTGACCGTCATTGGAAACTCGTCCACGAACTTGACGTAGCGAGGCACCTTGAAATGAGCGATCTTGCCTTCGCAGAAGGCTTTCAAGTTGTCCTCGTCGAGGTCTTCTCCAGGGGATAATTGGACCCAGGCCATCAACTCCTCGCCATATTTGTCGTCCGGTAGGCCGATGACCTGGCTGTCTGCGACTGCCGGATGAGTGTTGAGAAACTCTTCGATCTCGCGTGGGTAGAGGTTTTCTCCACCGCGGATGATCATGTCCTTGATGCGGCCGACAATGTTGATGTAGCCGTCTTCGTCCATGGTCGCGAGATCGCCGGAGTGCATCCAGCCCTCTGCGTCTATGGCCTCTGCCGTCTTGTCAGGGTCATTCCAGTAGCCGAGCATCACGTGGTAACCCCTCGTGCAATACTCGCCGGCCTCGCCTCTGGGGAGGACGTCGCCGCTGTTTGGATCGATGATTTTCGATTCGACGTGGGGTTGGACCCGGCCGACAGTTGACACCCGGTGTTCCACCGAATCGTCCGTGCTCGTCTGGGTAGAGACCGGTGAGGTTTCGGTCATACCGTATGCGATGGTGACCTGGTCCATGTTCATGTCGCCAATGACCCTGCGCATCACCTCGGTCGGACAAGGCGAGCCGGCCATGATGCCGGTCCGCAGACTCGAGAGGTCGAATTGGTCCAGTTCCGCGTGACCGAGCTGGGCGATGAACATCGTCGGGACTCCGTACAGGGAGGTGCACCGCTCGTCCTGGAGGGTTTGCAAGACCGCCTCGGGATCGAAAGTGGGGGAGGGCACGACCATGGTCGCGCCAAAAACCGAGCACGCAATGTTCCCCATCACCATGCCGAAGCAGTGATAGAAGGGCACCGGAATGCAAACCCGGTCGTCCTCGTCGTAAGCACAGGCCTCGCCGACAAAGCGGGCATTGTTGAGGATGCTGCGGTGGCTGAGGGTGGCACCTTTGGGGTGGCCGGTCGTGCCAGACGTGTACTGGATATTGATTGCATCGCCGGGAGCAAGCGAGTCAGCCCTCGACCGCAGATCGTCATCTGACACCGAACGGCCCGACTCCAACAACTCTGCCCAGTCCTTGGTGTCGAAATAGATCGTCCTCTCGAGAGCCGGAAGGTCCTCGCCTACTTCTTCAACCATGTCCCGGTAACCGGAGTTCAGATACTCGGTCCGGGTGACGAGCAGCCTGGCGCCAGACTGGTCGAGGGCATATCGAAGTTCGTTGGTGCGATACGCAGGGTTGATGTTGACTTGGAGGGCACCGATCCTAGCGGTCGCATATTGGATGTAGATCCATTCAGCAAAGTTGGGGCTCCACATACCCACCCGGTCTCCCGGTTCTATGCCGATCCCTATCAGGCCTTTGGCCACATCGTTGACAGTGGCGTCGAATTCCGCCCAGGTCTGTCGGATTCCCTGATGCACAACAACCAAGGCCTCGCGCTCCGGGAAACGGGCCACCGTCGATTCGAGATTGGCGCCGATCGTTTGCTCCAGCAGCGGACTCTCGGTGGACCCGGCGACCACGGATAACGTCACGATGATCCTTTCGCTCAGCAGGCCGCCAGGCTACCCGGGCAGTCCGTTCGGGGACGGCGAGCCGGGTTGTTCCTGCTTCTCGTTTGCGCCGCGCCGCAAGAGCGTGGTTCGTCTGCATGGCGCGCATCCATATGTCATACTCGAAGAGAGGAAGGAGAACTCCATTCATGACATTCCTCCCACGGGTGAATTCCCAATCTGTCGACACCGGCCGTCTGCGCATGCATTACCTGTCTACCGGCTCAGTCGGCAGCGAGCCAGTCGTCATGATTCACGGCAACCTCGCGACGAGTCGCTTCTTCGAACACATCATGACCGATGCCCCGGACCGCTACAGGATCATCGCACCGGACATGCGCAACTTCGGCGACACAGAGAGCATTCCGCTCGATGCCACGAGAGGACTCCACGATTGGGCCGATGACACCGTGTCGCTGGTCGAGGCCCTGGAGATCGAAGACCCGGTGCATCTGGTTGGATGGTCCACCGGGGGTGCGGCCATTGCGGCATACGCAATCGATCGCCCGTCGCAGGTCTCATCGTTGACCTTCATCGATCCCGTATCGCCGTACGGCTTTGGAGGGACCAAGGACGCAGCAGGCACCCAGATCAACGACGACTTCGCCGGCACCGGAGCGGGTGCGGGTAATCCCGACTTCGACCGGCTGATCACGGAAGGCGACCGCACCGGCGATTCGGACATGTCGCCCCGCAACATCATGAATGGCTTCTATTGGTCGCCCGAGCATCGGGAATCGAGCGAGCGGGAGGACGTCCTCGTCGATGAGATTCTCAAGTCGGTTGTCGGGTCCGGTGGTCACCCTGGAGACGTCACCGGCTCAGATATCTGGCCAACATTTGCGCCCGGAGTGTTCGGAGTTCTCAACGGGCTTTCCGGCAAGTACTGCAATTGGTCGGCAATCACTGACATAGATCCCAAACCGCCGGTTCTCTGGACCCATGGGACGGCCGACCTCGTCGTGTCCAACGGGTCGATGTGGGACATGGGAACACTGGGCCAAATGGGTTTGATCCCAGGCTGGCCTGGCGAAGGTGAGTTCCCTCCCCAGCCGATGGTCGACCAGATCGCCTCCGTTCTGGCGGCCTACGCAGGCAACGGCGGTTCCGTTCAAACCGAGATGATGGAAGGCTCGGGGCATGGCCCCCACATCGATGCTGCCGACCGTTGGCGCGAACTGTTTTTCGACTTCCTGGCCGGGGCAAAAGGATAGAGAGGCCCCGTCGAGGTCGTGTCCGATCGGAGGCGACGGGTCAGTCCAGGAGACGGATCATCCGCATCATGAGTTGGAAGGGCCGGCTTGGCTTGTCCATTTGGTTCATTGTGCCGGCAAGGTAGATGTCCCGCTTCGGGTTGTAGAATGCGAACGACCCTGTCGCTCCCGAGTGCCCGATCAGCTCGGGTGGAGCCTTCAGAGGCGACACCAAACGCGGTAGTTCAAAGCGCATCAGGCCGACGCCGTATCGAAGCGGAAAGACGATGCGCCTCCACCTCCTCGTCATGAATGCAAGCTGATCCTCGGCCAGTAGCTCCCCACCGAAAAACGCCCGCAGAAAACGTAGGCTTTCGGTCACCGTCGACACCACACCGCCGTCAGCGTCGAACGAGGACATGGCCAACGGGATCTCAACAGGGCGATTCTTGTCGTACAAGGCAGCAGGCTGGGGATGGCGGCGGGTATGGTCGAATACGTGTGTGTCGGCCAAGCCGAGCGGCTTGAAAATTCTCTGCTCGAAGTTGTCGGAGACCGTCCCTCCGGTGACTGCCGCGATGATCGCCCCCAGTAGCGCATAATTGGTGTCGCTGTAGTGCGCCTTGGTGTCCCCCGGAGCGAACTTCGGGGGTATCTGACGGACGATCGCTAGGACGTCTTCAATGGCCAGCTTCCGGTCGCGGCTGTACCGGAGGTTTTCCACCAAGCTCACGCCGCCCTTGGACTTGCCCTCGAAATAGTCAGCAAGCCCACTCGTCTGGTCCAGAAGTTGAGAGACTGTGATGCGGCCACCGTGATCGATGCCGTTGACGACATGGATGCCTTCGATCAGTTCTTTGTCCAGGTACGCAGAGATGGGGGCTTCGAGGGCTATCTCGCCTGACGCGGCCAGTTTCATGGTCACGGTCGCCGTGTACATCTTTGTGATGCTTGCCAGGTAGTACGGAGTGTCATAGGTCATGGCAACCGTGCCGCTCGCATCGGCGTGTCCGGCTGCAGCTCCGATGTCGACGCGGCCATCCCCAGACTGAATGCCCACGAGGATGTTGTGGACCCGTCCCTTGGCAAGCTGACGATCTACAAGTTCTTGCAGTTGCTCGTCGACATCGCTCCCTGCCATGCCGGGACCCTATCACCGGCGGTGAGGAGACCGGCAAGACTGGGTTGCGGCCGCGGCTGTGAACGGCCTCACCAGCGACGGTCGAGTCGCGTTGTTGAGCCGTGGCTCGCCCAGCTGTTTGTACGCGCTTGTAGACCTTGATCATGTCAAGCACCACAGACCGTCGATCATCATGCCCCTCAGGTCCGCTGCCACGATCCTCACACCGGCGAACGAGCCGTCCGCAAACGTGCAGTCGTCGAACTCGACATCCTTGAAAGATAGGGGCAGGCGCATGCGGTCTTCCCCGGATTCACATACAGGAAGCTGCCTATGAACATGTCAACGAGGATGACAACGAGTCCCCCGGCTACTGCTCTTCTGTAGTTGATAACGGCCCGAAACGGATACTGGCGCGCACTCGGGGCTGGATTCGAGGCTCGGTCTCGAGATATGTCTGGACGTCGAAATCGGCCGGCGTCTCGAAGGTCTGGTCGATCAGTGTCCGTGGCCACGGCGTGGAGCCCACTCTGGTGCCATCGGGACCCGACGCCTGCCCATGTCAGTGGCCGCCCGCTGAGCAAACAAAAACGATGTGCTACAATGTAGAACATGTCTGAAGTTGGAATCCGTGCCTTGAAGCAGAACGCCTCGGCTGTGGTTGCCGAAGCTGCTGCCGGGAAGTCGGTGACGATCACAGATCGTGGTCGCCCAGTCGCCCAGATGGTGCCCCTGGCTTCGAGTCGGATCGAAGCCCTGATTGCAGCCGATCGAGCCCGGCCTGCCCGTCGCCGGTTGAGCGAACTGCCTACTCCAGCAAGGCGTCGACCCGGCCGTCCATCACTCTCAGAGGAGCTGAGGGCCATGCGGCAGGCGGAGCCCTACTGACTGTGTTCTATCTCGATACCTCGGCGGCGGTGAAGCTGGTCGTCGCCGAGTCGGGTTCCAAGGCTCTGCGGACCTGGCTGGCGTCCAGGGATGGTCAGATCGTGTCCAGCGACCTCCTGCGGACCGAGCTACTGCGGGCCACTCGGAGAGCCGCTCCAGAACAGATGGTGCAGGCTCGCTCCGTGCTCGACGCCGTGATCCTTGTGACGATGCCGACATCGGTGCTTGAACGGGCGGCCACGCTCGAACCCGACCTGCTGCGCAGCCTGGACTCGCTGCACCTGGCAGTAGCGGTGGAACTGGGCGACGATCTCGAGGGCATGGTGACCTACGACACGCGGTTGAGTGAAGCTGCTGAAGGCCTGGGGATCAGGGTTCTCGCTCCAAAGTAAGGCTTAGAGGTCGATTCAGGCTCAGGCGCGTTCATGTCTCGTGTCGATACCAGGGCGCACGCTCCGGTGCGAGGGGAGTGTTCCCCAGGATCAAGTCCGCGGCCTTCTCGGCGACCATCATCACGGGGGCGTAGATGTTGCCGTTCGTGACGTATGGCATGACGGAGGCGTCCACGACCCTCAATCCCGCAGTCCCATGGACCTCCATCGTCAGGGGATCGATCACAGAACTGTCGTCTGTGCCCATCCGGCATGTGCCGGACGGATGCAGAGCCGTCTCGGCGTCTTTTGACACCCAGTTGAGGACCTCGGTATCTGTCTGTACCCCTGGGCCGGGGGAGATCTCCCCAGCGTCGAACGGATGCATGGCCGGCTGGCCGAGGATGCGCCTTGTGACCCGGATGGCCTCGACCCACTCTCGGCGGTCCTGGTCGGTGGAGAGGTAGTTGAAACGCAAGGATGGGTGCTCGCGGGGATCGACCGACTTGATCTTCACCGAGCCTCTGGCATCGGAGTACATTGGGCCGACGTGCACCTGGTAGCCGTGCGTCCCGCCGGGTGACGAACCGTCGTAGCGAATCGCGATAGGGAGGAAGTGGAACATGAGGTTGGGGTAGGCGATGTCATCGTTGGATCGCACGAACCCACCCCCTTCGAAGTGGTTCGTTGCCCCCGGCCCCCGGCGAAAGAGCCACATCAGGCCGACCAACGGCCGTCGCCACCAGGCCATCCAAGGTTGGATCGATACAGGTTGCTTTGACCCGTGCTGGACGTACACCTCGAGGTGATCCTGCAGGTTCTCTCCAACCCCGCGGAGATGGTGGACCATCTCGACGCCAAGCGGTCGCAGTTCGTCGGAGTTGCCGACGCCTGAGAGCTGGAGAAGTTGGGGCGAGTTGAACGCTCCTCCGCAAAGGATGACTTCTCCGGCTCGAACGTGCCGATTCGATCCGCGCACCGTGTAGTCGACACCGGTGGCGCGCGTGCCGCTGAACACGATCCGGGCGGCGAGGGCTCTGGTGATCACGTCCAGGTTCGGTCGTTTCGCCACGGGGTGTAGGTAGGCGCGGGACGCAGAGAGCCGCCGGCCCCGGTGGATGTTGCGGTCGAAGCGGGCGAAGCCTTCCTGGCGGAACCCGTTGACGTCGTCCACCATGGGGTAGCCGGCCTGTTCAGCGGCTTCGAAGAAGGCTCCGAACAGCGGGTTGGCCGCCGGTCCTCGTTCGAGTATCAGGGGCCCCTCTGCGCCTCGCCATTCGTCGCCGCCCGCCAGGCACGTCTCCATCCGTTTGAAGTAGGGAAGGCAATGCGCGTAGTCCCAGGTGTCCATGCCCGGATCGGCGCCCCAGCGTTCGAAGTCCATCGGGTTGCCCCGCTGAAAGATCATGCCGTTGATCGAAGATGATCCGCCAAGCACCTTGCCGCGGGCGTGATAGATGCGGCGCCCGCCCATCTGGGGCTCCGGCTCGGACTCGTATTTCCAGTCGTAAAACTGGCTCCCGATCGGGAACGCCAACGCG
>CALCCX010000153.1 GCA_937900165.1 uncultured Acidimicrobiia bacterium
TGCTGTTTCTTTTTTTTTTACTGATCCGGCGACCACCGAGATCTACACTCTTTCCCTACACGACGCTCTTCCGATCTGGGTACGCGCCCGAGCCGAATGGGGGCAGGGGTCAGAGCCGAGGGCCTGTAGTCGTCGGCCCTCGATCTCAGACCTCGCCGCTCGTCGCATCGGAACCAATCGAACAAGGAGCATCAACGTGAGTCGCGTTACGTTCTTGCGGGTTCGCCCCGCGGCTGAAATCAACGAGGTCGCCGCCAGGACACGGCACAACGAAGGAACCTCAACGCTGGAATTCGCCAATCCGACCGATGCGCAGATGGTCTCCGCGCTCAAAGGCGGAATCCTCCCTGTCGCGGTCGGTGCCCCAGATGTCAACCCAGTGGCCTGGATTGCGAGTCCGGCCGAAGCCCTCGAATTGGTGTCCAGAGGTGTGGAAGGGTGGCAGATCACGGTGATGGACGAAGGCAGGAGGAGCGAGGTCCTCGACGCCCTTGCCAGGTCCAGCGCCTCCTACTTGCGGACCGGGAGAAGCAAGGTGGCCGACGCGGTCGATCTGGCGAGCTTGCCTGGTCTCGCGACCGAGGTCTCGGTGTTTGTCGATACCGTGCAAGACGCGGTTGATGCGATCTCGTACGGTGCGTCCGACTTGCTCTTGCGCGATTGGGAGACCGGTCAGATCGGGGAGCTGCGCGACGAACTCCGCGAATACACGCTGGTCGAACGAACTGCCGTGCCGCTGTCCGTGACAGTTGACGTTGCTCGGTCGACCTTCGATTCGGCCCAGTTCACCGCCTACCTGAACCAGGTGGATGGGTCTGGCGCCGTCAGGCCTCGCTATGACTGGGCTCCTGGCCTGGACGCGGCGCCCCCGGTTCCGGTTTCCAGAGTCTCGGCCCAGTGGCTCGATTCTGTTTGGGTTGAAGGCCGGGCGCCCGAGCAGCTCAGCGGAGGGTCTCCTGCGATCAGGGCGATCTTGGAGCGCTGCCTGGCGGACACCGCCCCGAGCCGAGACGAAATCGAGACCCTGTTCAGGGGGAGGGGGGACGATCTCGACGCGATCGCCTGGACAGCCGACCAACTCCGGAGTCGGAGGGTGGGGGATCGAGTCACTTATGTGGTGAATCGCAACATCAACTACACCAATCTTTGCTACTTCAAGTGTGGTTTTTGTGCATTTTCGAAAGGTCCCAAGTCGCTGAACCTGCGAGGCGATCCATACCTGATGTCTGTCGAAGACGTGGTCGCAAAGTCGGTTGAGGCTTGGGAGGCGGGCGCCACCGAAGTATGCCTGCAGGGAGGGATCCATCCAGACTTCACCGGCGATTTCTATGTGGACCTTCTAGAGGGAATCAAGGGTGTGTTGCCTGACATGCATGTGCATGGTTTCACTCCGCTCGAGGTTTGGCAAGGAGCCGAAACTCTCGGTATGACGGTTGAGAGCTTCCTGGCGATGCTCCAATCAGCCGGCCTTGGCACCCTTCCGGGAACGGCCGCAGAAATTCTCGACGACGACGTTCGGCGCTTCCTGTGTCCTGACAAAATCACGACGTCACAGTGGGCGGAGGTGATGATCACAGCCCACGAGATGGGGCTGCGCTCGACCGCGACGATCATGTTCGGACATATTGACTCCCCAACGTCTTGGGCCAACCATTTCGAAGTACTACGAAGTGTGCAGAGACGAACGGGAGGAATCACCGAGATCGTTCCGTTGCCTTTTGTCCATATGGGCGCCCCGATCTATCTGAGGGGTCTTTCCCGACCTGGACCAACTTGGGACGAGATCCTGCTGATGCATGCTGTGGCGAGGTTGGCCTTCGATGGCCTGATCGAAAACATTCAAACCTCTTGGGTCAAACTCGGCCTCGAAGGCGGAGCGAAGCTGCTCGACGCCGGATGTAACGACCTGGGCGGGACTCTGATGAATGAGACAATCAGCCGGGCGGCGGGCGCTTCGCACGGCCAAGAAGTCACCGCCAATGACTTTGAGGAAATCATCATCGGGGCGGGGCGCCAACCCGCCAGACGCAATACCTTGTACGGGCTCGTCCAAGAAACACAAGAAGCTGCCCGGAGCTTTTGATTTCTGCAACGACGCCGCCCAACTGAGTCGAAAGTCCACTTTCCAAGGACCAGACCCGGATACGCTCCACGTAATGGCGGCTGAACGCGGTGGAATCTATGAACTGAACGACCTGGAACGGACCCTTGGCAGGATCGTCCTCGGGTACCGGGGCGTGGTCGTGGCCTGGGTTGTGCTCTTGGTGCTGGTTGCCGGAACGGGAGACTCTTCCGAGTTCGCACGACCATGGGTCCCTTGGACAGAGGTAGGCGTCATTGTCGTCTGGTTCGCTTTCACGGTCTGGCTTTGGGGTCGTATCGGGGAGCCCCTTACCTCCTGGTGGTTTCTGGCGCTCGATGTGGCCATCGCTGTTGGAGTCTTGATGTCGTCATGGATTGCGGGCGCCCAGAACGTTCCCCTGGCCGGAGGCTATCCGCTGTCCGCAGTGGCGCTGGCCGTCTTCGCGGTAGGCGGGCGAGGCGCACTGGTCTCGGCCGGGTTCTTGCTTGGCGCTGCGCTGGTGCGACGGGTGGTTCTGCTGAACGATTCTTCTGCGGCGGGTCTTATTTCCGACGTAGCTTCCTGGGTGTTTCCTGCGATCTTGTTTGCGTGGGCGACCGGCGTGATCCGTACCTCGGACCGCCGGAGGCAACGATCGGAACACGCTCTGGCAGATGAACGATCAGAGCGGGTCCGAATTGAGGAAAGGGCTGAGGTGGCTGCCCACCTGCACGACTCGGTTCTGCAGACGCTCGCTCTGATCCAACGATCATCCTCAGACTCTGACGAGGTCACAACCTTGGCCAGGCGCCAGGAAAGAGAGCTGAGGAGTTGGCTTTTCGGAACCGAGACGCTCGGTCTTGGTGGTTCGTTGGTCAGCGCTCTGCAATCAATTGCTGACGGAGTAGAAGAAAATGCCAAGGTCAAGGTCGAACTCGTCTCCGTTGGAGATGTGTCCATGACCGACGCGGTTGAAAGTCTGGTCAGGGCAGCCCGCGAAGCGGTCAGTAATTCCGCCCAGCACGGAGGGGTCGACGTCGTAGACGTCTATAGCGAAGTGGACCACGGGAAGATCAACGTATTCGTTCGGGACCGTGGCCGAGGATTCGATCCTCTCGGTATCCCACCGGACCGCGCCGGCGTGCGAGAATCGATCATCGGAAGGATGGAGCGATCTGGCGGTTCGGCGGTGATCAAGTCATCTCCTGAACGAGGAACCGAAGTGGTCCTGACTTTGCCCATCACGGATGAAGAGGTTGCGGTCAAATGACCACGAGTGTGTTGATTGTTGACGACCATGACCTTTTCCGCGCCGGCGTACGCGGCACGCTGCCAGAAGACATCGAAGTGGTCGGAGAGGCTTCTGAGGTTGCGCCTGCGATTGAGCTCATCGTCGAGCGTCGGCCTCAGGTCGTTTTGCTCGATGTCCACATGCCAGACGGTGGCGGCCTGGCCGTGATCTCCTCCGTCAGGGCCTCGCTGGGAGACGATGCACCAGTGTTTCTGGCCCTGTCCGCGTCAGACGCACCTGACGACGTGGTCGCCTTGATCAGAGCAGGCGCCCGTGGTTACGTGACCAAGACGATCTCGATTCCAGATCTGGCTGCAGCTCTACGCCAGGTCGCAGCAGGTGAAGCCGTTTTCAGCCCAAGACTCGCCGGGTTTGTGCTCGATGCGTTTTCTTCGATGGATCTCGAGGGCATTGACCCTGAGCTGGACCAACTCACCGACCGAGAGCGAGAGGTTCTACGCCACATCGCTCGGGGTTACACCTATCGTGAGGTTGGCGACGAACTCTTCATCTCGATCAAAACCGTCGAGTCGCACGTGTCCTCGGTTCTCCGCAAACTCCAACTGTCAAATCGCCACGAACTAACCAAGTGGGCACACGAGCGCGGCATCTGACCTGAGTTGGATCGGGACTAGGGTCTGGGACCCTTCAGTCCTCGGTGCGAAGGGTGGCAGCTGTTCCGGATGAGGTAACGACAGTGGTTCCCTCGATGGTCGTTATGGAGACGCTGACTGCAACTACCGCATGTGCGGCCCTCGTCATGGCCACCGCGACCATCTTGTCGAGGGCCTCTTCACGGGCCACCGCCAGAGATTCGTCCATTGGGCCTCCGCCCAATGTTGCGTCACCGCTGACTACCCCTAAGTAGGTGTCGATTTGCCATGTGGCCATGGTGTCCGCGGTGGTCACAATGGTCCGCCATTCCGACCCGCCGTCCACGTCCTCCACCCAGCCCTGAGCCGAATCCGACCAGGCAGAACCCCAGTCGTCCTTGTTGGCGGAAGGCCCTGGTGAGGGGTCGGTTTCAATTTCAGATCTCTCGGTCTCGGATCCGCCCTGACCGTCAGTTTCTTCCGAACCCGGAGTCTCGTCGCCGCCATTGTCATCGTCATCCTCGAGAGGAAGGACCGGTGGCAGTTCTTCCAGCTCGGCATATACAGAGGGCGCCGGCTGGTCGCCTACCGCCACGTCCAGTCCACTCGGTTCGCTGCCTTCTTCGATGAGCGTCGCCCATGGGTCGTCCGTGAGGTCGTCACCGTTCGACGAGGGATCCTCTTCGTCTGAATCGACGCCGCTCGCTGAAGGGTCTACTACTTCGAACGCGGGTTCGTCCTTTGAGACATCGCCCTCAGGCGCGGCGGAAGTCTCGTCATCTTCGGCGGACTCGCGGTCAGGTGCGGAGTCGTCGTCTGTCAGATCGGAAGAGCGTCGTGTAGGGAAAGAGTGTAGATCTCGGTGGTCGCCGTATCATTAAAAAACAAAACAGAAAAAAAAAAAAAAAACACAATGCAAACTACGTCTCTGTCGGCTGTCTAC
>CALCCX010000154.1 GCA_937900165.1 uncultured Acidimicrobiia bacterium
GGGCGGCACCGGCCGGCGGAGGGACCGAAACCTGGGGGGGCGCGCAGTTCGGCGACAAAGTCGGACGGCTCGCCGAGTACTTCTTCGAGGTTTCCTTCGGACTCTTCGGCGACTTCCAGGATCGCCTCTTCGATGGCCTCGGCGAGTTCTTGCCTGGCATCGCCTTGGACCTCTGCGATCTCTTCGAGGGCCGTCTCCAGGTAGGTGGCGACGGCAGGATCGATGGTGGTGGGCATCACGCTGCCTCCTCGTTGAGGAATCCGTCCATGATTTCAGAGAATCGGATCCAATCCTTTTCGCCGTCATTCAGTTTCGAGTGACCGTTCGGAGTGAGGCTGTAGTACTTGCGGTGAGGGCCGGTGTCAGATGGGACCACGTACGAACTCAAGTAGCCGGACGAGAACAGGCGTCGAAGCGTGCCGTAGACCGAGGCCTCCCCGACATCCTCGAGGCCTCCCTCACGCAGCCGACGGACTATGTCGTAGCCGTATCCGTCAGATTCCTGCAAGGCGGCCAGGATCACGAGATCGAGAACCCCTTTGAGTAACTGCGTTTGATCCATGCATCCTCCTCCGACATCCGGGATACTCCGTAATTCGGGATACTGTGCAATACACAATAGCAGATGGAACGGATCTCGGGGACTTCCACAATCGTGGCGAGCGTCACTTGCCATTTGGTGATGTCTCCCCGGTAGGTCACATCCAGGCGAGGCCACCGGGTCCGAGATTCCCGACGAACGATGCGGTAGGCCGGTGTCGTCGGTTTGAGCGGTCCCGGGATCCAAGGACTGCGATTCAGAAAGGGCGAATTGCCTTCAGCTGGTCGGAGCGACCTCGAGGCCGGTCTCGCGGGCGGAGATCTCCCAGAGACCGGCGGTCATTTTGCGCATTCCCGGCCGAAGGGTCGGGCGTCTAACTGCAGTGCCAAACGTGTTGAAGCGGGGACCGTAGAGGGTCCCACCAGTGGCGTTCGGGTCGGTTGCTGCTCGCAGCGCGGGGAGGGCGCCCTTCGCCGGAGACATGCCGCTGGTCTTGGCCCACTTTTGGGAGAACCAGCCGAGGAAGCCGGCGCCGCCGTGGTCTTGTGTGGTGTTCTGCAGGTCGGAGTTGGTGAGCCCGGGGTGTGCGACGAGACTCATCGCGTTGACGCCGGCATCCTCGAAGCGTTGTTGCAGGCCGAGGGCGAAGACATAGTTCGCCAGCTTCGATTGGTTATAGGCCTTCCACGGTGCGTACTCGCCGATCAGGTGCGGATTGTCGATGTTGATTTTCGTGGCGGTTAGTCGGGCCATGCTCGACTGGGCGACAACTCGCGCCGCGGGTGCTTCGAGGAGGTTGGGAAGCAGCCGGGAGGTGAGGGCCCAATGTCCGAGGTGGTTGACGCCGAACTGCATCTCAAAGCCGTCGGCGGTCTTACGTTCTGGTAGCGCCATCACCCCGGCGTTGTTGACGAGGATGTCGACGGCCGGATAGTTGGATGCGATGGACGTCGCTGCTCGTTCCACTGAGGCCAGGGAGCCGAGGTCGAGTTCGGTGATCTCGAGCTGCGCGTCAGGGTGCGCTGTCAGGATCTCGTTGTGGGCACTTTTTGCCTTGTCCTGGTTGCGGGCGGCCATGACCACGTGCGCGCCCGCTCCGGCTAGACCCTTGGCGATCTCTAGGCCCAGCCCGCCGTTGGCGCCGGTGACGATGGCTACCTTGCCGGTCTGTTCGGGAATGGAGGATGTCGTGTATGCCATGTGCGTCCTTCGGTAGATGATTTGGGCTAGACCAGGGAGGCGGGATCGAGGAGCAGTTGGTCTTCTTTGCGGTCTTGCCACGCTACGGCGCCAGTGGTGAGGATTCTCTTGGACATGACGAATCTCCCCGGGTTGTTGCCAGCCTCAATCTATGCGTTGCTCGTCCCGGCCTATAGGCCGATCGCGCCAACCGGTTCGCGGATAGCGCCAACCTGAGTTTGTGGCGTGATTCGCTGCGATAGTGGCGTGATCGGCCTATCCCCGCTTTCCCTTCAGGTCTAAGGTGATGTCGTGTCCGGCCACGGTTTCAGTGTTGATGCGCGTCTCGCGCTTCTGCTCGTAGACATCGGGCTCCCGCCAGGAAATGTGTTGCGGCGAGCCGGGCTGCCCGGTGATCTGTTCTCCCGAGTGGATGCTGCGTTGAGCCCTGAGGAGTATTACCGGCTATGGAATGCAATCGAGGACGAGGTCGGCGATCCCGCTCTTCCGGTCCTTATCGTCGAGGCCCTGTCTGCTGAAGTCTTCGACGTCGCCATTTTCTCGGCACTGTGCAGTCGCGATCTCAATGCGGCTGCTCTGCGTGTGCAGAAGTTCAAGCCGCTGATCGCCCCGCTACGCCTCGGGGTCACTATCACCAAACGGGCCACCACTATCCGCCCCGACTGGAGCGCCGCCAGCCCGCCGCCGGCAGGGCTCGAACTCGTTGAGCTGCTGTTCTGGGTGAGACTGGTTCGCCTTGCCACCCGCAGTCATGTGGTTCCCATATCGGTCGTTGGCCCCGAGTCGGAGGCCAGCGCAGTGTGCTCGGAGTATCTCGGCGTTTCCTACAGCACTGGATCCGACCACGTGGTCCGCTTCAGTGCCCGAGATGCCGAGCGGCCGTTTCTGACCGCGAACGAACCGATGCTGCAACAATTCGAGCCCGGGTTACGGAGCCGACTCGAAGACCTCAAGATCGGAAGAGCACACGTCTGAACTCCAGTCACACTGATATATCTCGTATGCCGTCTTCTGCTTGAAAAAAAAAAACAAAATAAAAACAAAAAATAAAAAACAAAAAAAACAAAAATGTACTGACTTTACTGCACCATTAAACTTATACCTAGCACATAGTGACCCCCACACTTCC
>CALCCX010000155.1 GCA_937900165.1 uncultured Acidimicrobiia bacterium
CCAAGGTCGCTCTCCGCCACGCCGTAAGAGGCGGCGCGCTCTACGCCACACCGAGTGGCGAAAAGAGCGGAGGCACGAACAACGCCGTCGGGGTTGATTCCGTGGACACGAATCCCGTACTCACCAAGCTCGGCGGCGAGGAGTCGAGCCTGGTGTGCTGGGGTCGCCTATGCAGAGCCATACGCAACGTTGTCGGGTCCAGCCACAATCGCGTTCTTGCTCACTATATAGATGATGTCGCCGCCGGTCCCTTGATCGATCATCTTCAACGCGGCGTACTTCGAGAAGAAAAACGAACCCTTCGCCATTACGTCATATTGAACATCCCAATCCGACTCGTCTGTGTCGAAGAGGGACTTCGAAATCGAGAGACCGGCGTTGTTGATCAGGATGTCGATGCCGCCAAAAGCTCGCACGGTGTCATCAATGGCCCGGCGAGCTCCATCTTCATCCGTCACATCTGCGACCACCGCACGAGCCAAATCCGCCGAACCGATCTCGTCGGCTACCTGGCGTGCAGCCTCACCATCGATATCGCTGACAATCACCAACGCACCTTCATCAGCCATAAGCCGTGTGATGGCTCTCCCTATGCCCGACCCTGCACCGGTAATCAGTGCTACCTTGCCCGCGAGTTTTTTGGGTGTCGGCCTCCGCCGCAGCTTGGCCTCTTCTAGGAGCCAATACTCGACCTTGAACTTCTCGTGCTCGGGGACGGGACTGTACGACGACAGCGCCTCGGACCCTCGAATCACATTCATGGCGTTGACATAGAACTCTCCGGCGACTCTGGCTGTCTGCGCGTCTGATCCGAAGCTGAACATCCCGACGCCGGGTATGAGGAAGATCGCCGGGTCGGCGCCACGCATCGCAGGCGTCGATTTGTCGGCGTAACGGTCGTAGTAGGCGCGGTACTCGTCTCGGTATTCGAGGTGAAGCGCCGCGAGCCGCGCAACCTGATATTCAGCCGACGCAGTCGCCGGCAAATCGAGCAGAAGCGGCCGAACCTTCGTACGAATGAAATGGTCAGGACACGACGTTCCGAGCGGCACCACCGATGGTGTTCCTTCGCGGCTGATGAAATCGAGAACCAGCTCATCGTCGGCCCAACATCCAATAGTGTTGAAGTCGGTCGACGCCATCGCACGGACAAATGGAGCTAGAACAGCGGCTCGCTCCAGTCGCTGGGGCTCTGGGAGACCCTCAAAACCCGCCCGGACAGAGCCCAACGGCTCGTCTCGGCCTTCGCTCACTATGAAATCGGTTGCCCTGTGAATCAATTCCAGCGAGTTCTGTTCGCACTCCTCCGATGTCGCACCCCAGGCGGTGAGGCCGTGGCCTCCCATGACCACACCACGGAGACCGGGGTTCTGGTCGATCAATCCTTCTATCTGCAACGCCAGCTCGAATCCGGGTCTCCGCCAGGGAACCCAGGCAACTTCGTCGCCATAACAGCGTCTTGTCAACGCCTCCCCATCTGCCGATGCCGCGATCGAGATCACCGCGTCCGGGTGCAGATGGTCAACATGACGCCTAGCGATCAACGCATGCATCGACGTGTCAATACTTGGTGGGGCGGTTTTGGGATCGAACAGACAACGATCGAGAAGCTCATGCATCTCGTCCTCATGCTCTGCGCCGCGATAGGCTGCCTTGAGCTTGCGGATCCTGTCGACATCCAACGCCGACAACCCACCCGACGTCAAAGTGCCGAGATCACCTCCGGATCCCTTCACCCACATAACGTCGACGTCAGTGCCCGTGACAGGATCCGTCACCGTGCCCTTTGCGGAAGTGTTACCGCCGCCGTAATTGGTGTTACGTGGATCCGATCCGATTCTGTTGGACCGACCGATCAGGTCACTCACGGCCTGACCATCAATGCCCGTCATCGAATCAGCTCCTTGCCGTGTCATCGATCGAGGCTCTACGCCTCTTGCCGTTGATTCTCGTCTTGGCTGGAGACTATTCGCCGGTCATGTGGTCTTCGGATATTTTCCGAAGACCACATGACCACACGGTTCAGCCGCCGATGTTGTCCACTGTGTAGACGGTGAATGGGCCCATCAGCACCCGCAGACCACTATCACGAGTGGGATCTGCAGTGATGGTGTACATGCCCATGCGTCCTGCCTCAAAGACGACACCCTCAGCAGCTTCGATCTGACCCGTAGCGATACCGTACGCCACGTAGTAGGTGAGATAGCCGAGGTCTACGAAATCCCACAAGGCGAACACTGGTGCACAGCCACTGAGGCTGTACTCACGCATCTCGTCGGGCAAACCGAGACCAGACACTTTCACCTGATCACAGAGCCCTTCCTGTGTCATCGCCTGGGCCGCAGCCACGATACCAACCGTGGTCGGGGCCATGATCAGCCCGAGATTCGGATACTGATCGGCCAGCGCAAGCGCCTGCGTCACAGAATCCTCGGCCACATCATTGCCGAAGACAGTGTCGACAAGCACCAGATCGGCGTACTTGTCGTCTTCGACAAGAGCACTTTCCATCGCCGCTATCCAGGCGTTCTGGTTGGCGGCCTCCGGAGTCGCGGACAGGATGGCGAACTCGCCACCTCCCGCGCCAAGGATCTCGAGGGCCATATCGGCCATTACGACGCCAGTGTCGTCGAAGTCGACCTGAGCAACGAACACGCTCTCCCCCTCCGCGGAGGGAATGGGCGAGTCCCAACTGACCACAGGAATACCCGCGTCTGCTGCCGCCTGCGCCGACGGAGCAAGCTCGTCACCCGCGTTGTTGGACACCATGATGGCGCCAACGCCTTGGGTCACAGCGTTCGCCATGAACTCGATCTGCCCGGTGGAATCACCACAATCGGCCGGCCCAACAAACGAAGCCGGATCAGAACCGAGTTCAGCAGCCGCTTCCTCAGCCCCAGAATTCGCCTGAGGGAACACCGGAATGTTCGTGCACTTCGGCAAGAACAATGCCGAAATCGACTCAGCTGCCTCAATGACAACCGGACCACCAACCTCGACGCCAGCAGACGTCGTGGTTGTGTCCTGCTCGGTTGTGGTTGTGGTTGTGGTTGTGTCCTCTGCCGCAGAGCCACAGGCCGCAGCTACGAGCGCGACAGCAGCCAGCAACGCCGCCAGTCTCATCCTCTTTCTCATACGTTTCCTCCATGTGATTCGGTTCTTGGGTCTTTTTCGTCAATCACGGTCAGGTCGTCCTCCTCCTTTGCGGGTTGTTCGTCTTCTCGTCTCATTTGCCTCGGTTTCCGCACCGCCAGCTGGTCACGGCTCCGGTGCAGGTAGACGAGTTCGCCGTCTCTCTATCAGATTCGGAACTAGGACAGAACCTAAGAGCAGCAGCCCTACGACTCCGGTCTGCATGATCCCGTCCACATTGGCAAGGCCCAGACCGTTCCTGATGTTGAGGACGGTGAACACTGCAAGGACTACTCCAAACATGGTGCCGGAGCCACCGAAGATGCTGACCCCGCCTAACAGGACCATGGTGATAATGTCCAACTCGAAGAATTCGGCGAGGCTGCCGCGCACGGATCCGAGGCGAGCAGCGAAGAGGACTCCGGCCAAGCCGGCCGTCAGTCCCGACACGATAAAAAGTCGCAGCTTGACTCCGGAGACGCCAATCCCTGAGTATCGGGCTACGTCGGCACTGTTGCCGATGATATAGACTTTACGCCCGAAGGACCCACGTTCGAGAACGACCCAGGCCACCGCCAGGATCGCGAAAAAGATGATGAGCGCCAATGGAATCGGGCCTAGTAGCGGCTGCTGGCCTAGACGATCAAACCATTCTGGAAAATCACCAATGGAGCGGTCTTCAAGGATGACTCTGGCGGCTCCGCGGAAGCCGATCAGCCCGGCCAGGGTGACCACTAGCGAGGGGAGCCCGATTCTGGCGATCAGCAGCCCCTGCACCAGACCGGCCAGAGCACCGGCAAGAATGCCGAAGACCACGGCCAACAAGAATGGAATGTCTCCGGATACTTGCATCGATGCCATCACCGCGGCGGAGAACCCCATGACAGAGGCGACGGAGAGATCGATCTCACCGTTGATGATGACGAATGCCATGGCCACGACGACGATGATCTTCTCGATCGAAAGCCAGAAGAGATTGATGAAGTTTCCGAAGCCCAGATAAAAGGGTGACAGGGCGGCGTTACCGATGATCGTCACGACCAGGACCACAAGGAGGACGGCCTCCCATCGATGACGCGAGAGCCAGTCACTCATCAGGAGCCCCTTCTGAAGCTCGACTATGTTCACCGACCGTTACCGGCGGTGAGCTGCCGGAATCGCTGCGTGCCGCGGCGATCGGACGCCTGCTGAGACGCCGCTGAAGGGCGAGGTCGATCAGCACGCCGACGAGGATGAGGATTCCAAGAACCGCGTCGCGCCAAAACTCGCTCACCTGAGGAAGACGCACGAGGCTGAGCTCGAGAGTCTTGATCAGGCTCGCCCCGAGCAGTGCGCCCAGTATCGTTCCGGCGCCACCGAAGATGCTGACGCCTCCCACTACGGCGGCGGCCACCGATTCGAGTTCGAGACCCGCGCCGGCAGTGGCGCTGATCGTGCCGATCCGTGCCATGAACATGAACCCGGCGAGACCGGCGAAGGCACCGGAGCCGACGAAAGCCCAGAAGACCAGTCTCTGTTCGGGCAGCCCGGCCTGCTTTGCGGCCTCCGGGTTGGAGCCAATGGCGTAAAGCCTCCTACCCCACCTCAGGCGAGCGAGAGCCCAATGGAGTCCCAAACCTGTCAGGACTGCGACAAGGGACACAAGACGAATATCGAAATCACCGAAACTCACAACAGTCACCTGATTGAACTGGAGTACCCAATCGGGCAGAGTGTCGGCCGTAATGTTCTGGCCACCCGAATAGAGGCTCAGCATCGTCCGGAAGAGAGCCAGGGTTCCGAGAGTCACAATGATGGCCGGGATCCGTCCATAGGCGACCAACAAACCATTGAAAGCGCCTAGCGTCGAACCAACCAATATCGCGATTACGGCTGCAACAAGAGGTCCTGTCGAAGTGTTGGCCGCGAGGAAGTCTCCCGTCAGATAGGCAGCCACCCCGGTGGCTGATCCCACCGAAAGGTCGATGTTGCGGGTGATGATCACCAGGGCCTGGCCAGCCGCGAGTATCCCAACGATGACCACGCTGGTGATGACGCGGTTGAAGAACCGGCCGCTCAAATAGTTTTCGATCAGAAACCCGAACGTCACCACCGACAGAGAGATGATGCCAATGAGGGTCAACTCCTTGACACGCTCAGGTTTCATCCTCCGCAACCGGCCTGACCCGCGGTTCATCCCGGTTGCTGGGGAGACTTTCACGCGGTTCCGACAGCCGCTGTCATAACACGCTCTTGAGTGGCCTGGTCGCGGCCGAAAATGCCGCGGATCTGTCCCTCTCGCATAGCCACCACTCGATCACTCATCGCGAGCACTTCCGGGAGGTCGGACGAGATCAGGACTATGGCGATGCCCGACCGAGCCAGATCGTCGATGAACTGATGCACGTCGGCCTTCGCTCCGACGTCGATACCCCGAGTGGGCTCATCGAGGATGAGTATTCGCGGATTGACGTTGAGCCACTTGGCCAGCATCGTTTTCTGTTGATTCCCACCTGAAAGCTGAGCTACCGGAGTTGACAGGCTGGGGGTGAGGATTCGGAGCTTCTCGACGAGGCCGCGAGCGTCGTCTCTCTCTGCGATCGAATCGAGGAGCCCGATCGAGGATGTGTATCTCTTGAGAGTGGCCATCGTCACGTTCGCGGTTACCGACTGTGGGACCGATAGACCGAGACGCCGGCGGTCCTCAGACAAGTAGGCGATACCAAGTGCCAGGGCGTCTCGAGGCGAATTGAGCCGAACTGAAACGCCGTCGACCTCGATGGAACCGGTGTCCGCCGGCGCCACACCGAAGAGCGCCAATGCCACGTCGGTCCGGCCCGCGCCGACAAGACCGGCGAATCCGAGTATCTCTCCTTCGCCAACTTCGAAGGACACATCCTCGAACACCCCCTGACGACCCAATGATCGGACCTTGAGAACCCTTTCCCCAATGGGATGTTCAGTCCGGATGAAGAAGTCGGACACGTCACGTCCGACCATCTCTTGGATGAGTACCTCTTCGGTCACCTCGTTTGTCGGTGTCGTGGAGATGTGACGACCATCCCGCAAGACGGTGATGCGATCGGCTATCTCGAAGACTTCTTCGAGCCGGTGACCAATGAAGAGTATGGCCACCCCCGACTCTCGAAGACTCCTCACCTGCTGAAAGAGCCTGTTCACCTCATGAGCGGACAGGGAGGCAGTGGGCTCATCCATGATCAGGACCCGCACATCGAGCGAAATGGCCTTGGCGATCTCGACGCCTTGCTGACTGGCGACTGTGAGGCTGGCAGCCAGTATTTGCGGATCGATATCGAGATCGAGCTTCGCGAGCAGCAGGGCCGCCTCGTCGTTCATCGCATCCCAGTTCACAATGCGTCCGCGGTCCTGGTGACCTATGAAGATGTTCTCGGCAACGCTCAAGTCGGGAAAGATCAATGGTTCCTGGTAAATGGCCGCGATGCCAAGGAGTTGCGCTTCTGCGGAATTGCTGACCGACACTTTCTGGCCGGCGAGGGTCATCGACCCGCGGTCGGCGGAGTAGATTCCCGTCATAATTTTGATCAAGGTCGACTTACCGGCGCCGTTTTCGCCCACCACGGCATGGACCTCGCCGGGATAGAGAATCAACGAGACATCTTCGAGCGCCCGGGTAGTACCAAAGCGCTTAGAGATTCCCGACATCGTGAGGACCGGAGCACTCTCAGACATTGACAAGTCCTGAAGCGGTATGGCACCCTACGGGCCGATCTGCCTGCCAGCGATGATAGCCGGGGCGGCCTCCAGACTTCGTTGGCACGCACATGTCAGCTCTATCGATCACACCAACTCGACTCCTCCAGCAAGTCGGGCAACTCGGACCATGCAACCATGCGCCCTGTACCTCCAAGTAAGCGAATCTCATTGGTCTTCAACCCATGCTCGGTCGCCATCGACGACGACCACCTGGCCAGGTTCGGGTGCCAACACGACTCGATCGCCGGTGGAATCGGCCTCTCCAACTGCCGAGAGAAACTCGACGACGTCTGGGTCCGACGCTTCGAGGTAGTGGCTGGCGATCACCGTCCTTGTCGACAGCAGCTCTGCGGCCATGGCCGCATGACGCGGCGCCATCGCACCCGCCAGGATCTCGGCCGGACCAGGGACCTGTGACATGAGGGCTGTCGGCAGGGCGCACCCGAGGATGGCAACGGTCGGTTCGTAGAGTTCACCGATCATGGCCATGCCAGGAAATATCGCCGAGTCGCCCCAGTGGTAGATGCGCACCCCGGGTTCAACCTCGACGATGAATCCCAGAGCCGTGCCCGGCACAACGGTCCCGTCAGACAGAGTCGCTTGGGACCAATGGTGTGACTCGACTGTTTGGGCCTCGACACCGTTGACCCGAAGCTTGATTCCGTGAATGGTCGCTTGTACCTGGTTGGACGGAAGGCCTTGGTCCAACATCAGAGCGCGTACGTCGGCGGCACCGATGATCGGAGCGCCGGTCCGTTTGGCGATGACGAACGCATCTCCCATGTGATCCCACACGGCGTGGGAAACGAAGATCACATCGGGTGTCTCCAACTCCTCAGGGGTGGTTGGTGCTCCGGGGTTGCCGATCAGAAACGGATCGAACAGGATCCGACAGCTGGGTGAGACAACCTCGTAGCCGCCCACCCCGAAGAACCTGATCCGAGTACTCATCGAGCAAACATCGCTTCGGGACTCATACGCCACCTACGTCGATCTGGACTTTCACCGTCTCGGATGGATGCTCGTGGGCGAATCTCAAGGCCTGTTCCGCATCCTCCAGGGCATAGCGCTGGGTGATCATGGCACAAATGCGATCAGCGTTTTTCCTGACGAGCTCGACAGCGGCTGGGAATCGGCCCCCATTTCCCCTCGAGCCCAGAACAGTGAGTTCGCGTCGGGTGAACTCCACAACCGGGAAGGCAACATCGTCGTTGTTCAGCCCGACGATGACCAGTCGACCCGAAGGAGCCACGAGATCGAACCCTTGGCGAATCACTGCCGGCACACCAGTGGCGTCAAACACGACCGCCGGGCCCTCACCGTCGTTCCAGTGCTCGACGCGCTCGGTCAGGTCGTCGGTGTTCGCTACAACGGTTTCAACAGCACCCATATCTTGTGCGATGGCTAGTCGGTTTTCTACGAGGTCGCTGACCATGATGTGGGCGCCGACCTCGCTCGTCGCCAGGACTATTGCCAACCCGATCGGGCCTGCCCCGAGCACCAGCACATGCTCGCCGCTTTTGACACCGGCTCGAGCTACCGCCTGGAGGGCAATCGCCACCGGTTCACTGAGTGCCCCGAGTTCGAAACTGAGCTCGCCGATGAAGTGTGCGTTGGCGGCCGGAACCACGATCTGGGTCTGGAGGGCACCGGGCCCATGGACACCAATGATGCCGAGATTCACACAACAGTTGCTGTGACCGCTGCGACACGGATAGCACCTCCCGCACGACGAGAACGGATCAACCGCCACATGGTCACCGACCCTGAGCGGCGTGTCGGTCTCGGCTCCGATCTCTGCGATCACTCCCGAGAACTCGTGGCCCTGAATGAGTGGGTAATTGGAGTAGGGGTGATCGCCGGTGAAGAGATGGATATCCGACCCGCACAGCCCGACTCGTTCCACCCTCACCAGAACCTCATCGGGGCCGGGCGCTACCACAGGAACATCCCGGACTTCGATGCGGTTGCTCCCAGTGGTGACCGCCGCTCGTGGGCCTCTTGATTCGTTCGTCATATCAACTTGGCGATACCGTTTCTTTAGTTGAACTCATAGATCGAGTTCGACGACCTGGTTCTGAGCCGCCGATTCGTAAGCCCCGTATACCAGTTGCAATGTTTTCAGGTTGTCCTGGCCAGTGGTTTCCGGCGGAACCCCGGTTCGCAGTGCTTCGACGAAGGCCTGATGAATTGGGACCATGCTGGCGTGGGCGACGTCGTAGTCAGGGTCGGCCCAGGTGTAGCGGGGTGGCGGATAGCGCCGGGCCAACGTTCCGTCCGACGTCGTCGTGCGGATCCAATAGTCCGTTCCCAACTCGATCGTTCCCTTCTTTCCTTCGACATAGATGAACGTTTCCGGAAAATGACCCCACTCGGTCTTGGTCGAATGGCTCATCTCGCAGTAGCAGATGACGTCGCCGAAATTCAGGAGCACCGAGGCAACGTCCTCTCCTGCTATGTCATCTCGGCTCTGGACATGCTGGCAGTAGACGGACCGCGGCTCGCCAAAAAGGACCCTGGCGATGTCAAGGATGTGCGTGCCGATATCAGTGAGAATGAAGTTTTCGAGCGTCTTGAGAAATGGCTGGTTCTCGAAGACCGGGAACCCGTGGACGAACTGGATGCGGGCCCGGTACGGGTCTCCCACTACACCCTCGTCGAGTAGTTCCTTGAAACGCCTGATTGGCGTCTGGTAGCGGAAGTTCTCATGAACAAAGAAAGGGATGCCGGCCTCCTCGCAGACGTCCACCATGCCTTGAGCGGTCGCCAGGTCGCTCGCCATGGGCTTTTGGCAGATGACCGGAACTTTGTGTTTGGCGGCGAGGTGGACGAGAGGTGCGTGTCCTCCAACCTCGGTGATGATGTCGACGAAGTCGAGTTCTTCGTTGAGTAAGAGTTCTTCCGCGTCGTCATAGAATCTGGGAACTCCGAACTTCTTGGCCGTGGCCTTGGCCTTTGAGCCGGTCCGGTTGTAGACCGCGACCAACTCGGCCCCTCCTGCCTCAGCCCAGGCCGGGATCTGGTACGTCGACCAAAAGCCTGTCCCAAGTACCGCGAATTTGAGATCCGTCACAATCCACACCTCATCCGAATCTAGATTCTGAGAGCGGGCACCTGTCGGCCTTCGTGTCCGCTCATCAAGTTACGTCTAGTATGACATCTGATAGTTGGACGTGCTACTTGCAGCTGTGTCACCTTGTTTGTAGAGTGAATTCCATAAGGAAGACGACTGCCGAGGAGACACCTGTGAGCGCAACGAAATTCAGTCGGCGTACATTCTTGAGATTGGCGGCCCTGTCCGGAGGCGGCCTTGTTGCTGCTGCCTGTGGCACCGGCGGCACTACCTCGACAACAGCAGGGGCCGGGGCCGGAGCGACGACAACCCTGGGGGCGCAGACGACGGGCGCAACAGCTCCTCCCGGCGAGACCGTGGTGCTGGACGTGTTGACGTCCCCTTCGGAGTACGAAGGCCCCTACCGGGAGATCTGGAATCTCTTCGAAGCGACTCATCCAGGCATTGAGATTGCACTGTTCTCGATCAATGAGGACACCTCGGCCGCCCATGAAGCCAGGGTGGCGGGCGGGTTTCTGCCGGCGATTGAAGACACCACAGAACAACAGCTCGTGGCGGGAGTGGACAACTTCGAGACGTTCATCGACCTCAGCTCGATTGACTTTCCGTGGTGGGACAAGTGGACTTGGGACGTCAAGAACGCCTGGTCAGATCTGTTCGGACTGCCCGGCCCTCGCACCCTGACTCCCTTCCAAGGGTTCGTCCTGACTTGGCAATGGAATCAGGAACTCATGGAACGGGCTGGGCTCGATCCACAAAACGACGTCAAGACGTGGGATGACCAAAAGGCTTGGCTCGATGAAGGCACCGCCTGGGCCAACACCCAAGACGATGTCTCGTTCTTTTGGAACGTGGCTTGGCACAACTGGGTCTTCGGCGTCCAGTACCCTGAGATCGTGCCGATGGCCTTTGGGGACGGAAACCGGCAACGCTTGGTTGACTGCTGGCTTGGCAACGCGAAGTTCAACGCAGAGGACTCCCCCTACCGTCACCATTTCGAGTTCTTCTTGGAGGCAAATGACAAGGGCTGGATCCCAGACGGTCTTTCCACGCGGCAGTGGGAAGGCGATATGGAAGCCAGTTACATCGCAGGAGATTCGGTGATGATGTTCCACGGCCCATGGGTCTGGGACAAGGCCATGGCCGCCGGGTCGGATTTCGCCGTCAACGATATGCAGGCAGGGATGCCGGCCGCACCCCCGGCGGATGGACAGCCGTGGATACAGGCGGCGAGTCCGCCTTCGGTGTCCGACCTTGGCTTGTTCATGCGAACGGGCAACAAAGAAACGACTTATTGGGAACAAACACTGACCACTTGGAATTGGCTCCATAGTCCCGAGGTGATCCCACTGCGTGCAGAGGCGGAGGGCCGCGCCGTTACCTACACGCTCGACGAGCCGCCCAATATCGAGGGTCCGCAATTCCAGGCCGTCTTGAAGGAGATCGGCGCGCCCGGCGGCAAATGGGAGGACGTCTCATTCGAGGAAGGCCAGACAGGGGAAGTTCTCGCCGCTCCGTTCCGGATAGAAGGTTCGACCGGAGTCTTCGACTGGGAAGCCAACGGCAACAACGTTGTGATGGCAGATTTGCTCTCCGGCGCGATCGATGTGCAGGCAGCGCTGGACGTACTTCAGAAGAACTGGGAAGCAAGCTACGACATTCCGTAGTAGCAGATCCTCTGACCACAGATCCTCTAACTACTGGGGGCGCGGTGACGGCGATTCGTACTATCTCGTCACCGCGCTTTTGGTCGCCAGGAGCAGAAAATGGCTTTGACCTCGGCTGACCCAACCGTCAAAAGGAGCGGGGTTCCAGGCGGGACTAAAGCTCGCCGTCTTCGGGACAGTCGGGTATTCCAGGATTGGCTGTTTATATCTCCTCAGCTCTTCTTGTTCTTGCTGCTCACCCTCGTACCGTTCATTTTCGCCTTGCCGATCTTGTTTACTGATCAGTCGACCTTCAATGATCCTTCGGTGAATTCGGTAGGCTGGGCGAACTTCACGGCCGTATTCACCAACGAGAGTGTGCGAGCAGACTATTTCCCGGCGTTGCGACGGACGCTGGTGTTCGTTGCGCTGAATTACACCACGATCTATATCTTCGGGCTCACGCTCGCCCTCTTGATGTACGAGTTCGGGATCAGGCGGGGATTCTTTACCATCATCTACATGCCGCTTATGCTGTCGGGCCTGGCTACCGGGTATATGGCTGTGATGCTGTTTTCGCAGCAGACGGGAACCGCCAACCTGCTGCTTCTGGAACTCGGATGGATCTCGAAGCCCTTCGACGTCTTCTCGGCCGAAGGCACCGCGTTTCTTCTGCCACTCATGGTCGGCTGGCGTTTTGCCGGTTTCAACATGGCCATCTTCCTAGTTGGACTGCTGGCCATCCCGACAGATACCATCGAGGCCGCGATTGTTGACGGATCGAGTTATTGGTACCGGCTCACCAGGGTCTACTTTCCACAGATGTGGCCCTCTTTTATCATCGCTAGCACGATGGCGCTCATCGGGGCGTTTTCAGTGTTCGATGAACTGGTCGCCCTCGGGGCCCTCTACGTCAATCCCGAAGCGAAATTGCTGAGTATCTTGTTCTTCACCTACGGCTTCCAGATCAACCGACTGGCTCTGGGTATGACCCTCGCCGTGATTACCTTTATTCCCTTGATCTTCGTCGGGATCATATTGTTGCGGCTCCAGCGCAGGCTCGAGTACCGATGAGGGCCCTGGTCGACACCGCTCAGACCGAGCGACCTGAAGATGAGCGTCGGCTGACATACCGACGGCGGTTGAAGGTGCTGAACGCCATCGCCGTCAGTGCCATGATTGTGTACTCAATTCTCACACTGTTTCCTTTCTATGCGCTGGCTGTTCGCAGCACTGTGCCCACGACAGAGGCGACAACGCTACATCTATGGATTCCGGAGGCCGAGGAGGTCAACCTCAACGCCCAAGTAGGCAATCTGGCGGTATTCTACAGCCTCGACCTGGCGGATCTGAAGGAGGCTCTGGGCATTCCGCAGACCGATTTTCTCGGCGCCCGGACATCCCTTCAGGACCTAATTGATGAATACGACCTCGGCGAGGAGGAGGTCCAAGGCTTCTTTTCCGGCTTCTACACCTGGAACGGATGGAACACCGTTCTAAGTAGCGAATTCTTCGGTGCGCTGATGAGAACGGTGTTGATCACGGTTGTCAGCCTGATCGGTTTGACCATTCTCTCAATTTTTACCGGATATGGGCTGGCTGGCCTGCATCGCAGAGACCAAAGAATCGTCTACAGCATCTACCTGCTTCAGATGGTGATTCCTGCGATGCTGATACTGCTTCCACAGTTTCTCATGATCCAATGGTTCTCGAACCTGTTCCCTGGGTTCTCTCAACCCGGCCTGACCCGTACCGGCGTCCAGCTGGGTTCGATTGTTGCGATAAACGTCAAAGGGACGGCTTTTTCGGTGATGATCTTCACCGCCTACATCACCGGGCTTCCCAAAGACCTGGAAGAGTCGGCCATGATCGACGGCGCCAACCGGATGCAGTATGTACGGCATGTCTTGCTGCCGCTGCTGAAGGTGCCGATAGTCGGACTCATCATTGTCCAACTGCCTCTTATCTACAATCAGTTTCTCGAGCCATTCGTCTACTTGGATCCTGATAACACCACCCTGTTGCCGTTCATCCAGAGCACAGTTGGAGTGTTCTCAACCAACTTTCAAGTCATCTACGCGGCGATTCTCGCCTCAATACTCCCGCTGCTGATCGTATACATCCTGTTCCGGCGTCTCTTCGTCAGGGGAGCATTGGCCGGCGCGGTCAAGGGTTAGGCGGATTGCTCCCGATGATCCATCAACGAGCCTCGGCTGTGCGGCGAGGGAGGGTGACCTGATGAGCAATTCCAGCTCGCGAGACACAGTGGTCTTTCAGCCCGATGTCCATCGCACCATGGCGCGCGGGGTCAACAAGCTGGTGAGGGCCATTCGCCCCACCCTGGGCCCGATAGTTCGAATCGTTGCCATCGACCGGATTCTGGACGACAGAATGCCTGAGATGCTGGACAACGGAGCGATCATCGCCCAGCGAATCATCCAGCTGCCCGATCGCAATGAAGATGCCGGGGCGATGCTTGTCAGAGAAGTGGTGACTCGCGTCGGCGAGCAGGTGGGAGACGGTACGGCCTCGGCCGCTGTCATCTTTCAACAGGTCTTGGACGGGGGCATCAGGTATCTCGCCGCAGGTGGAGATTCCGTCTTGTTGCGAAAACACTTGGAGCTGGGAACCGAACTCGTCATCGACGGGTTGTCAAAAAGCGCCATTCCGATCTCGGGTGGAAAGGATCTGACCCACCTGGCGGAGACGTTGTGTCATGACCCGTCCATGGCGGAACTCATCGGCGAAATCTTTGCGACGATCGGCGAACACGGCCGTCTTGAAATCCGTGCAGGTCGCACTCGAGGCATGAGTCGAGAGTATGTGGAGGGCATGTACTGGGAGCAGGGTGTGGTCTCTCGGTTGATGCTCGCTGATGCCGAGAAGATCGAGTTCACCGATGCGAGCATTCTGATCAGCGACCTCGATATCAAAGACCCCAAGCAGCTGATGCCTGTCCTTCAGCTCGCTCTGAGCAATGGCATCCGAGAGCTTCTCCTCGTCGTTGGCAGTATCTCGGACGGAGCCATCGCCTTTTTGGCTGCCAACAACGACCCTGAGCGGTTGACCACGGCAGCTGTGAAGGCCCCTGGATGGGGCAAGGAGGAGCAAGCCGAGTCCTTGCAGGATCTGGCGATCGTGACCGGCGGTAGGCCGTTCGTCGAGACGGCCGGCGAGACCTTCGCTCCGATCACAACCGAGGATCTCGGCCGGGCTCGGCGGGTTTGGGCCGACAGACGCAACTTCGGCATCGTCGGCGGCCGTGGCGATTCGCGTCGCCTCCGCGAACACATGGCGGACCTTCAGGACGCATACGAGAACGCTGACAACCTGGTCAGACGTGACAAACTTCAGGCCCGATTCGGCAAGCTGCTGGGCGGATCGGCCACGTTGTGGATCGGAGGGGACACCGAACTCCAGGTCGAAGAGAAGATCGAGACAGCCAAACGTACGGCCAGTGCCATGAGGGGAGCCATGATGCAGGGCGTGGTTCCCGGAGGGGGTGTGGCTCTGCTGGCCTGCCTGCCCGCATTGACCAAGATGGTGGCCAATGCCGACAATCCAGATGAGAGGGCCGCCTATCGCATCCTGAGCCAGGCAATCACTCAACCGTTCGGAGCCATCGTGGCGAATGCCGGGTTTGACGTTGCCGAGGCGATGGCCCAACTGGATCAACACCCAGAGGGGTTCGGGTTTGACGTGAGGACCGGTGACACGGTGGACATGGTTGCGGCGGGAATCGTGGATGCAGCGGCGGTGCAAAAGGCGGCCGTCTACGGTGCCATCACCAGTGCAGCTCTGGCGCTGAGTGTCGAGGTCCTGGTCTACCGTCCGAATCAGGAAGCGGTGACGGCGAAACCCGCCACCCCTGCCAAGCGGAAGCTCCTTTAGCCGTGGGCGATCCTCAAGACGTGGTTCACGCAGTCGTCGCATCGCCCGCCTCTGGTGAGGATGCCATCTGTTTCGCGGCGTCCGTAGCCGGGTTGAGGCGATCCATCGACGGCGGTCGGACCTGGCACGATGCCTACACGTCCTTGGATCCCAAGGCACCGCTCACAACCTTGACCGTGGCTCTGTCCCCCGATTTCAGGACGGATGAATGTGTGTTTTCAGGAGTGATCGGCGGCATGTTGAGATCGATTGACGGTGGGCAGACCTGGTCGATTTTCGAGTCGCCGCCTCCCCCCGCGGCGATCGCTTCTTTCGCAATCTCGCCGGATTTCGCCCGAGATGGCCTTGCGTTCGCCGCTGCTCTGGAGGATGGCGTGTTTCGCTCGGACGACCGGGGAACAACCTGGTCGGCTTGGAACTTCGGGTTGTTGGATCTCAATGTCCTGGACCTCGCGATATCTCCGGGGTTCGTCACCGACGAGACCCTCTTCGCCGGAACGGAGAGCGGGATCTTCCGGAGTACCAACGGAGGTCGGGCCTGGCGCGAGATCGAGTTCCCCTCAGAGCTGACGCCCGTGATCAAACTTGCCATCTCGCCTGATTACGCAAACGATCACACCATTTTCGCCGCCACCGAGTCGGCTGGGTTGCACCGGTCGACGGACGGTGGAGAGAACTGGGCACCCTCGAGACGTAACACTGCCGTCGACGTCGTCAACGAACTGCTCATATCTCCAAACTTCAGATCGGAAGAGCGTCGTGTAGGGAAAGAGTGTAGATCTCGGTGGTCGCCGTATCATTAAAAAAAAAAAAAAACGTAAACGCCTCGAA
>CALCCX010000156.1 GCA_937900165.1 uncultured Acidimicrobiia bacterium
GGCATCGTCTGTCTCGATCGAAATTGTCGCCGCTGTTTCTGGTGTTGTTTTGTGTTTGTTTTTTTTTTTAATGATACGGCGACCACCGAGATCTACACTCTTTCCCTACACGACGCTCTTCCGATCTGAAGCTGATGCCGTCCTGAGCGTTGCGGATGGCGGCCTGAGAGCCACGAATCTCTGAGCGGAGCTTCTCCGACTTGACCAGACCAGCTGCGTCGTCTGCGGCGCGATTGATCCGGAAGCCCGAGGAGAGCTTCTCGAGCGATTTGCCCATTTGGCCTTGCGTGGAGAACAAGTTCCGGTACGCGTTTAGTGCGGCCGGGTTCTGATTGATACGCAGGGACATGTACAACCTCCTTGTTGTGTACGGTTTCTGTCGAAGACGTCCCTGTCTTCAAGGCGACCAGTCGACCACTGTGAGTGATGCATAAGCAGTTGATATGCCGTGATCCGTGATCCGTGATCCGCGATCCGCCTTCCGCCGCGACCTGGCTCTATGAATGGGCACTTGCGGCGGTTCGGGCTCAACCACTGACTCCACGAGGGCACACCCGCCGTGCTTGCTCGTGACCCGCGACCCGTCGCGACGGATAGCGGACTGCGGAAGGCGGATGGCGGATGTCGTGCTGCTGTGACTACTTACGAGTAGCCCGCCCGGGCCGACTGGGAAGGGGCAAAGGGGTTAGCAGATGCATGTACTAGTAATTGACGACGATCCCGGATTCAGCCATCTTCTCAGCGCCCATCTCACCAGGCAGGGGCACGAGGTGACGGTGGCCGACGACGGTATCCAGGGCCAACGCATAGCGCGCTTGGTGCAGCCGGACGTGATCACGATTGATTACCGTATGCCGGCCGCCAACGGTTTGATTGTCACCGAGCGGCTTCAGTCCTCGACCGACACTCAGAACATCCCAATCGTGATGCTTACCGGCAGTCCCCTCGAGGGGCTCACGGATCGTCTTCTCGCTGCGGGCGTGAGCGAAATTCTGTCGAAATTGACTCTGACCGAGACCGATCTGGTTGAAGCCCTCGAGTCTGCGGTTGAGCGACACGCAGCGAAGGCAAACGAGAGCGAAGATCTACTGTTCCCCGGCGATGTCTGATCAAGAGCGTTCGACTCGGGCCGACCACTCGGGTCTGCCGATCTATCAGGTTGCGGCCGGCTGGACTCTGGCAATCGGAGTCGGTCTTGCTGCCTGGCAAGGCGGTATCTTGGCCATTGCCGCAGTCGGGCTAGGTGGTGGTTTCGCGATTCTGGTCGGTAGAACCCACTCCCAACAGCAAGCGAAAGCCACTGCTGAAGCTCTCCACGCACTAGCGGATCCCAAAGCCGGCTTTCCCGAGACCGATCGGCCGGCCGGGCGTGCGCCCGATGTCGTCGAGACCGAGATGCACACCGTTCGAGATGGACTCAGATCACGGGAGCAAGAAATCCGAGAAGCGATCCAGCGGGAAAGACTGAAGACGCTCGAGTTGGAAGTCCTCGCCGACCGCTACGAGGAGGCGAGCCATCGTTTAACAGAGGCCAATGAAGAGCTGGAAGCATTCGCCTACTCGGCGAGCCATGACATGGCCGCACCATTGCGGGTAATCGAAGGCCTGACCAAAATCGTGATTGAGGACTACGGACATCTCCTGGATGCCGAGGGCATGACCCACCTGGAAACGGTCCACGGGAGCGCAGAACGCCTGCTGGCCCTGCTGAAAGATCTTCTTGTCTTGTCGCGCCTGCGGCCCCCCGAACGCGAAGACGTACGCGAAATCCCAGTGGCAGACATTGTGGACAACATCGTGCGTGACGTTCAGGCTGAAATCCCTGCACAAGGACAAATTGTGATCGCGGCTGATCTCCCCACCGTGCAGACTCCACCTGAGCGACTCCGCCAGGTTCTGCAGAATCTCATCACCAACGGATTCAAGTACAACGACTCGGCCAAGCCAACGGTCACGATCAATGGATGGACCGAAGGTGGCGTCGCGGTGATCCGGGTTACCGACAATGGAATCGGTATCCCAGAGCACCTGCAAGAAGAAGCATTTGGCTTGTTCACGAGGCTGCACGCCGACCGAACAACACCTGGCACAGGTGCAGGGCTGGCCATTGCTCGCCGTTCGATCAGATCCATCGGAGGCGAACTCTGGATCGAGGGTTCATCTGATGAGGGAACATCGTTTGTGGTGGCCTTGCCGGTTTTCTTCTCCACCGAAGCAGCCGGCATCCGCTGGGGCCAGATCCTCGAAACTCACTGAACGACAGCTATAACGACAGCTACAGCTACAGCTACAGCTACAGCTACAGCTACAGCCACAGCCAGTGTTGCGGCGGAACCGCTGTTGGTGGCAATCCCCCGGTGGTGGCCGCCGCGACCCCTCAAGAAACCCAGCGTGCGGAGCGGCTTGCTCACTTGAGACGACTCAACGACCAACCCAGCGTCTGTGGCCGTAGCTGTGGCTGTGGCTTTCCCTCTGCGCGAGACGGTCAACAATCAACCCAGCGTCTGTAGCTGTGGTCAGGTGCCGCGGTATTCCCAGTGCCAGCTTTCGTTGCTGATGGGGAACCAGCTGTAAGAAGCGCCGTTGGACTGCATCCATCGCCACTCTGGGTCGCCGGGACCGATGAGACCGCCGTCGGTCAAATCGACCGCCAACCCGAGTCCATGTTGGGAGCTACCCGCTGGCAGGACGGATTCGGCCTTCTCGCCGGACAGGTAACGTTGGCGGGCTGCGTTTTGAACATCCCAGTTCCGATAGGAATCGACGAACCGTAGATCCACGCCGTCAGCCTGAGCAGCGCTGCGCATGGCCTCCCACGAATCGGCAGCAGGGGGAAGCAGCGATCCAGATCGGTCTTGCCATCCTCCTGATACCGGGCTGAGTTCGTCGACCCCCAGTCGTCCGTTGCGAGCGTCGAGTCCGGTGAAATTGAGGTAGTCCCTCAAACCGGTCTGGGTCATCGCCCCGTCCACGTTGAGAGGATGCGGTCTGGTCACCGGAGTTGCCCCGATCAGCTCGCCGATTGTGATGCGGCCGGTCGTCAGCGATGGGATGCTCTGAAGGCCGCTGATGTTGCCAGAGTCGGTCTTTTCGAGTTGGGCTTTCAACGCTGCCTGAAATTGGCCTGGTGCCTGAGGTCCAGAAACACGATTCTGGATGTCCTGGATTCTGGCAAGTGCTCGACTGACGCCTTGCATGGTCAGGTTGTCGAGCTCGCGGCTCGCCCCGATGCCTGTTGAAGCACGCTCGAGGCTTGATCCCGATCGACTGTGGCTTCGGGGTTGCCGGGTGCCTCGGATGAACCTGCAACCGGAGCGGAGCGTAAGAGGGCGAATCCAGCGATTCCCGCAACGATTGATCCCATGAAGATGCCGATCTTGGCGAGAGATATGAGAGCGGGGTCGCTATAGGCCAACTCGGCGATGAAGAGGGCGACCGTAAACCCGACTCCAGCCAGGACCGCCACGCCTGTGACATGCCTCCAGGTCATCCCGGTCGGGAGTTGCCCCCAACCCAACTTGACGGCAACCCATGCAAACAGTGTGACTCCGACCGTCTTTCCGACGACCAGCCCCAGGCCGATGCCGAGGGCCACTGTCGATGTAACGGCGTCTCCGATGTTGATTCCTGCGAATCGAACTCCCGCGTTCGCGAGAGCGAAGATCGGGATGATCGCGAAAGACGTCCAGCCGTGCAGCCTCGACACAGCTCGACTGAGGGGTGATACGGATTCCCTTGCCACTTCGGCGACCAACAGAGCCTCGTGGTCGGCGAGGGCTGGGTTCGGACGACGTTGACCTGGGTAGGTGTCGAGGATGTCCCGGGTCATCCCGTCGAACTCGTCGTTGTTGTACAGAGGCGAAGCAGGGGTGAGTAGCCCGATCATGACGCCGGCAATGGTTGCGTGGACGCCGCTTTCGAGGAAGGCGAACCAGCTGACGATGGCTAGCGGGAAGTACAGGGAGTGGGCTCGAATCCGAAGCTTTGTGGCTCCGGCGATCACCCCGAGCGCCCCGACCCCGATCGCCAACCAGGTGAAATCGACCTGATCCGTATAGAAGATGGCGATGACTGCAATCGCGCCGAGATCGTCGACCACGGCGAGCGCAAGTAGGAAGAGTTTCGCCCCGATCGGTGCCCGGGACCCGACCAAAGCCAGAATGCCGATGGAAAAGGCGATGTCGGTTGCCATGGGGATACCCCAGCCGCCGATCGCCTCTGGGTTTCCGGAGTTGAAGGCTACGAAGACCAAGGCCGGAACGACCATGCCACCGATGGCTGCCATCGCGGGAAGCATTGCCTTCTTTCGCTCCCGGAGTTCGCCGTGCACCATCTCCCGTTTGATCTCCAGGCCGATGACAAAGAAGAAGATCGCCATGAGGCCGTCGTTGACTATCTGTTTGAGTGTCTCCTCGAAGTGGATCGATCCGGCAGTGAACTCGACCCTGGTCTCCCAGAACTGCGTATAGGAATCTCCGAACCAGGCAAGGTTCGCCCATAGGACCGCAACCACGGCTGCCAGCAGGAGAACTCCTCCAGACGCAGCCTCGATATGCATGAAGTTGATGGCCGGGCGCATGAATCGGCGGGCCAAGAAACCGTCGGATTCAACCCAGTTCTTCCGACTGGGCCCCTTCTTCGTATCGCTCATCTCTCAGGCCTCGACGCCGAGGAGTTCACGAATTCTGACCGCCAGTTTTCCGCCGACCACCACCAGGTCTCCCCTTGCCGCTGCCTTGCCGTTGACGAGGATGTCGAACGATTCGCCGATCGGCGTTCCTAGCCTCAACACAGATCCGCTTCCGAGCCCGAGCAACTCTTTGATGGGCAGACGGACTCTTCCGAGTTCGACGGTCACGTCCATTTCCACGGAGGCGAGGTTCGGGAGTCGGCCGGCCAACGCTGACGCGTTTGGTGGGTCGAGTTCGGTGGCTTCCGGTGCGGCTTGTGCCCCTGTCGTTTGGGGCTGTGGATCATTCTGCCCCTCCGCTGGTTGGTCTTGTGTTTTGGTTTCGCTTTCGGTGTCCTCGTCGAGGCCTATAGAAATCCTGAGTTCGCCCACCGACTCACCTGAGACGATCACCGTGGCACGAAAATGCGACGCAGTTTCCAGGGTCGCCTCGGCTGTCCTGTCTTCGGTGAGCGGAGTTGTACTGACGTCGAGGTCGGTCCCCAATTGCTCGATCACTGAGGCGATCGCAGCAGGGGCGTCGAATTCCTCCTGATTGTCAGAGGTGGCATCCAGCACGAACAAGTTCGAACCATCTGGCGACGTAACCGTTACGGCCATGGCGTCTGTCCCGAACTCCATTGCAGTGGGTTCCAGGGGTTTGAGCTCGGATTCTGGAGTCGACGCTTCCAAGACTTCCTTGGCGACGGCATAGGCTTTGTCGATGTCGATTGCTGGGGTTGTGGCAAGCATCTGACTATTCCTTCCAACGATCTACAACTGCTGCCACGTGGCCAGAAGAGGCCCCTATGGTCAGTTCGAGAAGGGGGACGCCATGCACCATTCCGATGCTCGGCTGGTCTGCCCATTGATCGAGGACGAGCACGTCGCCAGGCTGGAGTGACAAAAACTCCCCAACGGCTACGGAGGTCGGCCCGACCATCGCCCGCAGCTCGACCTCCACGTCGTCTAGGGCCATTGCCTCTGGCTCTTCGTTCTCCGTGTCCATCGCCAGACTGGTCGGCACTTTGGACAAGAGCAGCTGAAGGCTCGAGAACGGGAAGACGAATGTCATCGCCCCAAGGCCCGTCTCGTCGTGGGTGAACTCGTATTTGTACGCTACGACGGGGTCGTCAGGTGCGACTTCGAAAATGAAGTTGGGTGACGTCTCGAAGTTGGCTATCGAGTAGTCGAGGGCAAAAACAGGCCGAAAGGCCTCCTGGAGAGGAACTATGAGCTTGTCCACCATCATCGTCAGGATCGCTATGTCGATGGACGTTGGCCACCGGTCGGCTGGTGGCCTGACCTGGCCGCCCAGCTTGATGTCGATGAGAGCACTCGAAAGCGTGGCGTCCAAATGGGCGATAAAAAACCCTCCAAGGGCATCGGAATGCACGGACGCAACTGAAGAGGGGATGTCCATGTCGCGACTGACGTTGGAGTACGAAGTCTGAACGGCTTCCGCTCTCGCAACGGAGACGGTGGCGCGAGCCATTTCGCGCATTTGTGATTGCAGGGCGCGGCGGGCGACGTCGTGAATTTCGTCCAAGAGCGCGGCGAGTCCATCAGGGAGCTCGTCAACGGTCTGGAGTTGGACCTCTTCGATACCGGCCTCAGGGCTAAACGAAGTCATGGAGGCTCCTGTCGACCACGGTCAGACGCGCTGAAGCACACAAGTGCGAAAGATTCGGCCAGGTCATCCGACAGGGTGTTATATGGCTGACACCAATGAATCGCAGAAGCAGCTGCTCGTTTTCCAGCCGCCTTCTTGTGATGGTCCTATCCATCGTGTTCCGGAAGGATGGGTGGTCAGCACCGTCGATTCCGTGGAGGCAGCGGTATCGGCGATCTCCAGCGTCTCTTACGACGCTGTGGTCTCCTCGGCCGATGAACCTAACCTCGACACCATGAAGGTGTTGGTTGCGGCCCGTGACGGGCGTCCGAACTCGGTTCGAATACTGGCAACCGGAAGTCTCGGGTCCGGCCCGACCGTGGCCCTTTCATCCGCTGCGCACCACCACCTCTTCACGCCGGTCGACACAGTCCTATTTTCCGAGGTGGTCGGTAGGGCAGAACGCACGCGGGACAACCTGGCGAGGGTGAGGGTCAAGCTCCTCACCAAGGGCCGTGATCTCCCTTCCTTTCCACAGATCTACCTACAGATTACAGAAGAACTCCAGGCCGGCACGGGTGACATCGGCCGTATCGCCGACATCGTTCGTCGAGACCCAGGATTGATAGCCAGGGTTCTCCAGCTTGTGAATTCGCCGTTCTACGGACTTCGCAACACGGTCCCGGACATTGGCCACAGATCGGAAGAGCGTCGTGGAGGGAAAGAGGGTAGATCCCGGTGGTCGCCGGATCATTAAAAAAAAAAAAAAAA
>CALCCX010000157.1 GCA_937900165.1 uncultured Acidimicrobiia bacterium
CAACTTCACCTACGACGAACAATGGCGCTCCGATCCGGACGCGACACCACTGTCGTTGTCGTGCCCTTTGACATGGCGAGCGGTCAGTGTCTGGGCAAGCAGTCGGGACGTTCGGTGGATTCAAGTGGTGGTTGCAACACTCGATCAGCCTGGGGCTGGGTACGTCAACAGCGATTTGAAATTCGGTCGACCAGTCTCTGGAATGACGCGAAACTCAGCGCATGCCTGACCACGACTACCTTTCGGCCTCCGACGCCCATCTCGATCCGTTGGTGGCGGCCGCCTACGACGATTCCCTTGACGATCACTTCAAGCCCGAAGTGATTCGAGGCGCCGTGAGCATCTTGGCGGAGCTGGCCGGTGATGGCCCCGCTGTCGAGTTTGCAGTGGGTACGGGTCGCCTCGCGCTCCCGTTGGCTGAGACTGGAGTGGGCGTGCATGGAATCGACATTTCGGAACCGATGCTCGAGCGACTGCAGAACAAGCCCGGTGCGGATCTTGTCAATGTCGTCATTGGCGACATGACCTCAACCCTGGTCTGCACAGATGCCCGGCTCGTCTACCTGGTCTTCAACACGATCATGAACCTTCGGACCCAGGAACACCAAGTTGCCTGCTTTCGCAACGCCGCGGCGCACTTGTCGACCGGTGGTCGGTTCCTGGTTGAAACGATCGTCCCTGAACTTCGCCAACTACCGCCCGGTGAGACGATTCGTCCCTTCGAGATCTCTTCACAACATCTCGGCTTCGATGAATACGTGGACTTGGTCAATCAGATCTCCATATCGCACCACTACTTCATCGACGGTGATCAGGTTCGCACGAGTTCGCCCGCGTTCCGCTATGTGTGGCCATCTGAACTCGACCTGATGGCGGAGCTCGCCGGATTGAAGCTTGAGGCTCGGTGGGCGAACTGGGACCGGGACTCATTCACCGGCGATTCCCGTTCACACGTCTCCGTTTGGCAGAAGAGATAGTCGAGCATCGATCCTTGGTCGAGGGACTAGCAACTACCCACCCTCTCTAGTGACGCCGCTCTACGTGTCGGAGGGGGGATTGCAACCCTGACCCTCACCCCACACGATCCGACTGGCTGGCCCTCACGGCGGCATGAGGAGCCCCCATTTTCCCTGGTCAAGACGCCCCGACCGAGTTTCCGGCCCCCACAGGCCCGGTTTCAGCTGATGCCGAGCAGAGCCGGACCATGGATTGCAGATACACGATCAGGAAAGACGTTGGCGTCGCCACGCATGACTGCTTCGACGATCGAAGAGGCAACACTGTCGGGGTGGGCCTTGGCCGCCGCGACACCCGCCAGCATGTCCGTGTCAATTCCGCCCGGGAAACATGCGACCACGCGTACGCTCGTTCCGGCCAAATCGTCGCGGAAGGACTGAGTCATCGCCCATGATGCGTACTTTGCCGCACTGTATGCAGCGAACGGAGGCGCGTTCTGCAAACTGATTAGGCTGAGGATATTGACGATGGCACCGCCGCCGTTCGCCTCAATGACTGGCGCGAACGCGCGGGCCATTCTCCATGTGCCCATGAGGTTCACCTCAATAGCCGCGAGCAGGTCTTTTTCCGACACCGACATCGCGCCACCATGCGGAAGAAGCCCAGCATTGTTGATGAGCAACGTTACATCCGATGCGTGTGATGCCGAGCGGGCGACCTGAGCACCGTCGGTAATGTCAAGTTCGAGCGGCAGGACAGACGTCCCCGATCCGAAATCGGGCAGGTCGAACCGACCGCGGGCGCCTGCATAGATGCGCGCCACGCCAGCCTCGGCAAGCGCCTTGACCAGTGATTGTCCCAGCCCTCGGTTGGCACCGGTAACGAGCGCAACAGCCTTATCGACTTTCATTTCGCTTCTCCATCTATTCTGCCAACTTGTTCTGGCAACTGAACCCAAGTTTACAGTCGAACCCAGGCCGGGGCGATAGACGTCCACCAACCTTGCCGGCTGGTTGATTTGTCCTGCTGTCGTGACGGTTCGCGTGGCTTACGGCCGAGATCGCAGCACAGCGACCTCGGGGATCTTGTCGGCTGGGCCGAATCCGTGTTCGATCAACCGGCGGATGTTCGACAGGCATCGTAACGACCACCAGGCGCGGATGAGGTCACGGTCGATGTCGGTTCCGTAGCCGGCGATGACGTCGTCAAGGTGCTCTGGGTGGCCAAGTGTGAGGGTGGCGAGATCGAACAGAGCGTCGCCCTGGGATGCCTCGGACCAGTCGATGATCCCAGTGATCTCGTCAAGAGGCACCCTCATACCCAACAGCGGAGAAGGCGGCCCTTGGCTGGGCAGCATCGGCCGCATTTTCGGGGCATGGATCGTCTCGCCGTTCGTCAGCCAGAAGCTGCGGCCCTTCCTCTCGCTGGCCAAGACCGAGGATCTCACGGCCCTGGCCGGCATCGTCGATGACGGGACCCTCAGCCCGGTCGTCGGGGCCACCTACCCTCTGGGGAGCGCGGATGCGATCGCGCCGAGCAGGGTTCGATCCCTCATCGTTGATCGCTGGTCGCTCGATCTGGCGACGCAGGACGGTGTCGGGAGTTACCGGCCAGCCCGCCCTTCGTGGTCGTGGCAGGGCTTGAGCGATAGCGCCGAGGAGGCTCCGATCATGATCGGTGATCACGGTTCGGGTATCGCGCCAGCCGAGCACGGCGAGCTGGTGGCGTAAAACGACGATTTCAAGATCCTTGGAGCGACCCGACCGAACGGCCAGACCTGCAATCGATGCGAGAAAGCGGTACAAGTTACGAAACATGGGGCTTCTCTGAGCGGCCCGCGTTGTGCCAGGTCAACGCACACGACCGAGTTTCGAGCACGCACAGGTTCGCATGGGCTTCAGGGGCGCGTTCTGGACCCTGG
>CALCCX010000158.1 GCA_937900165.1 uncultured Acidimicrobiia bacterium
GGGGGGGCCGTTGTTGGCAGCGGCTGATTGGGGGGCGCGACGAGTAAGATGTATGACCTGGGACCCGATGGGGTTTTGCGGGGGGAGGCCCCGTTCCCGGATGGCTCGGCCGTTGTCTTGGTGTACGGGGGCAGCACGGTCTTTGCGCGCCGCGCCTGGCAAGATCCTGCCCCTATCGAGTGCGGCTACGGGTCAGCGTTCAGAGACGTGGCTTGGCGCTACCCCACCGCCGAGGGGACCTCGCAATTCTCGGCCGGGGGTCCGCCGGTTCAACCTTTTGGCAACCTGTTGACTGGTTTCACCACGACTCGAATCATTGAACCCTCCGGGCAGGAGACCGACCTGGTGGCGTCGTTGAGCGACAACCCCTCTGTATCCGAATCGCAAGCGAGCTGGCGAGACCTGCCGGTCACGGTGTTCGCGAGAGGGGGTGAGTCGTTTGACGACCTTGGACGTCTGACTGTCTCCTCATTTGAACAATGGGTCGATGTCGATGGTGGCCAGCTAGAGCGTCAGTTGAGCGATGAGGATTGGGAGGGGCTCTGGTCGGCTACCTCAGAGCTCAGTGTGACCGGTCGCAGTACCGTGCCGTTAGATCCGGCCCTGTTCGACCCTGAAGGCATGCAGATCGTGATGGACACCACCGGGGGTGCCGTCGAGGACGCCGGACCTGTCGCGGTGACCACCTCGATCCCGCCGCTCAACACGCCACTGATGGCCGGCGCCCAACCGGTTGAGGTTGCCGACCTTCCCGACACCGATCTTGCCGAGACCCGGGACGGTGACCAGTTCTACCTGGTCCCAGACACCGAAGCCGTCTTCGTTCGGCTGAGGCAAGGGGAGTCACCCCTCCTCTTCGCGGCATCCTGTTCGAGCCTCACGTCGGTGGATCTACCAGACGGCTGGACCGGCCTGTGCAGCGAGCGTGAAACCGATGGCGAGGTCCAGATCGGCAGGTTCTCATACGAAGACGCCGTCGCCAGGTGACAGTATCCTGGTGGTCCAGCGCGCCTCGACTCCGACGGAGCTTCGACCGAGGTCGGGCGGTTGGCGGAGGGGGCGGTTCTGACCATGAGATCTTGCTGGCGGTTGAACTCCATCAGCCCGCATTCTTGCGCGGGTTCGGTGCTCCCCTCCGACCTCGACGAAGTCGAGGCCTCGTCCCCCCAAACGTGCGGCTCGTTCCTCGCCGTCCGGGGGGACAGATACCGTTACCAGGACAACGTGCCCAGGTACCCCCAGACGCCTCGTCCTCTCGGAGCCCCGACTTCGTCGGCGGGACGGACGTTGGGCTACTCGTCGTGGTCGGCTTCTTCTTCGGCGGGGGCTTCGTCGTGTCCCGGTTCTTCTTCATCGGCGGGGGCTTCGTCGTGTCCCGGTTCTTCTTCATCTGCCGGGGCTTCGTCGTGACCAGGGGCTTCTCCGTCGGCGGGGGCTTCGTCGTGACCGGGGGCTTCGGCGCCGATCATGTCACGCCAATCTGGGCGGTCCGGGGCGTCTGGTTCCAGTGAGCGCAGATAGGTGACGACTGCCTTGATCTGCTCAGAGGTCATGGGGCCGCCGAAATCGAGCCCGTAGGCGCTCATCTCGCTCCCTGGGATTCCCACTGAGACGAGGAGTTGGATCTGATCGTCGGTGGCCGCGGACAGGAACTGCTTGGAGTTGAGGGCGGGGGCGTCGACACCCTGACCGTCCACGCCGTGGCATGATGCGCAACTCAGGGCATAGATCTCGCGGCCCTGGTCGGCCAGAGAGGCCAGGTTGGTGATGCGCGCTTCCTCGCGGTTGACCGGCTCGACGAACCGGTAGAGGGGAAAGGCCAAAACCAAGGCGAGCATCAGGAACCCGCCCCACATCATCAGGCGGTTGGTGGACTCTTCGAGTTCGGGATCGTGGGTGTAGCCGGGCATCAGGCCTCCTCCAGGCAGGAAGGTCCCCGCTGCGGTTCGTCGATTACCTCACCGCCCGGCGCCGGCCCTTCGATTATCGTCGAGGTGTCGATCAGGACCAGTCCGTCCACGATTTCGACCGGGAACCTGTCAAGACCCCGAGGGGCCGGTCCGGCCCGATAGTCACCGGCCCGGTTGTATATGGAACCGTGGCATGGGCATTCGAACTGCCCGGAGGTCTCGCACCAGGGGACCCGGCAACCGAGGTGGGTGCACTTCCAGTAGAGGGCGGTGATCTCGTCGTTGATCCGAGTCAGGTACGCCCGAGCACCGGCGATGACGATGATGTCGTCGGCCGGAATCTCATCGGCAGGCGCCCCCCGGATCTGGCCGCCGAACCCGCCGGTGTCAGTGGGCTGCAGCAGGTCCCACGAGGTCCAGGCCCCGGCTGCCCCCATCAAACCTGCTCCCCACATCCACATGTTCGACAGGAATGCCCTTCGAGTGATGATGTCGCTCATAGTTCTCCATACCATTCGATCCAGGGCCATACCCAACCCCAGCTCGGGCCCCGGAAGGCGAAACCCACAAGAGTGAGGATGATCCAGATACCCAGGAAGGTCGTGAAGGCCGTAACGGCCACTTTGCGGTGTTTCGGCTTGAGGTAGGGGTTGCGGTCCAGGTAGGGGAGGGCGACCAGGCCGAACAGAATGGCAGTTGGCACCAGAACCCCGGCGATCAGTGGGTGAAAGTGTGCCAAAAGCTCCTGGAGAGCCGCGAAGTACCAGGGGGCCTTTTCGGGATTGGGAGTGAGGTTGGGGTTGGCTATCTCTCGTAGTGGGGCGTCGAAGAACACCGACAGAAGCAGCACCACCAACATGATGGCCAGCGCCGCGACCCCGTGGCGGATGAGTAGGTGAGGCCACACCATCACAGCGTCCTCTTCGACGAGGTCCTTTGTGTCCCCGGTGGCCGGCTTGCCTGGCACTACTCCCAGCACGCGACGGCCATCGATCAGCAAGGGCTCGCTGGTGAGTGTGTAGGACTCACCCGACAGGGTTGGTTCGCCGTTGTCAGGAGTTTGCTCGGTCATGGTTCGCTCCTCTCGACATCGAGCATCGAGTCTTTTCTCCAACGCCACAGGTGGACGGATAGGACCAGGACGAGCAAGGCGGGGAGCACTGCAACGTGCAGCACGTAGAAGCGCAGCAAGGTGGCGGCCCCAACCGTCGGTCCGCCGAGCAAAATCGTCGACACCTGATCGCCGATCAGAGGGACCCAAGCGGCCATCGCCGTGCCGACAACCACCGCCCAATAGGCCAGTTGGTCCCAGGGGAGCAGGTAGCCGGTGAACGACAACAACAACGTCAGGACCAGCAGGACAACCCCGATGACCCAGTTGAACTCCCGTGGCGACTTGTAGGCCCCTCGGTAGAAGACCCTGGCCATGTGAAAAGAAACGGCCAAGACCATCAGGTGGGCGGACCAGCGGTGGACGTTGCGAATGTACTGACCGAAGGCGACCTCGGTTTCGAGGGCGACGATGTCTCCGTAGGCGTTGGCCGGGGAGGGCACATAGAAGAACATCAGGTAGATGCCGGAGAGGATGAGCGATCCGTATAGAACTGTCGAAATGGCTCCCAGGTACCAGGAGTATCGGAATCTGATCTGCTCCCGGCGCATCTTCACCGGGTAGATGTGGAGGAAGAAGTTCGCCCAATGACCTGCTGCCACATCCCTGGTGGTCTTCCGATCCGGCGCGCGGAAGAACGAGCGTCCGATCATGCTGTGTCTGACTCGGTCTTTTACGCCCATGCCGGCACTCCCACTCCAGTCCATACTCCCATCGACAATGCGTCGACGGGGCAACGTTCGATACACAACGCGCAGCGGATACATTTGTTTTCGTCGAGTAAGAGGGCCGTTCCGCCTGAGCGGCCCGGCTCAACCTCCTCGGAGGGTACGAGGGTGATCAGGTCGAAGGGGCAGACATCTGCGCAGAGGGCGCAGAGGACGCAACGCTCGGTATCGAGCAGGATGTTGGCGAAACATCGCAGGCATCGCTGTGCCTCGCAGCGGGCCATCGCCTCGGTGAACCCGGTCTCCACGACGGTCAGCCCGATCCGGCGTTTGGTGGGAATTGTTGGCACCTCGACCCGGCCGATCCGGTCGTAGATGTCGTCGAGGCGGTGGAATTGTTCGAGTTGGACAATCTTGCCGGGCTCTTCCTGCTCAGGCGCGCCACCGAAATGCTCGTTGATCG
>CALCCX010000159.1 GCA_937900165.1 uncultured Acidimicrobiia bacterium
GCTGCGCCGCTCCTGAGATTCAGGGTTATCTCTGCATTCACTTTGTGTGAGGTGGGCCAGGCGTGACAAACCCTTGCCATGACTGGCGAGGCGGGCGATGAGCCGATCCGTGCGGTGGATCTAGGCTTAGCGGATCTCGACGCTACCGCCGGCAGCCTCAATCTTTTCCTTGGCAGCGTCCGCGTCCTCTTTGGAGACACCTTCGAGCACAGCCTTGGGAGCCGCGTCGACAACGGCTTTCGCCTCTTTGAGACCAAGCGAGGTGATGGTACGAACCTCTTTGATCACCTGGATCTTCTTGTCACCCGCGGCAGTTAGAACCACGTCGAACTCCGTTTTTTCCTCAGCTGCCGGCGCATCGCCGTCGCCGCCTGGACCGGCTCCGACAGCCATCGCCATGGGAGCGGCTGCGGTAACGTCGAATTTTTCCTCAAACGCGTCGAGAAAGTCCTTGAGCTCTAGGACCGTCATCTCTTCGAAGACGCCCAACAGCTCGTCTGTCTTCATCTTGGCCATTGTCTATTCCTCCTCGGAGCCGTCGGTGTCACCTTCGGCGTTTTCGTCGTCTGTTGAATCTTGTGTTTCGTCGACCTTTGCGGCTGGTTCGATCTGCGCCGCGTCAGACTCTTCGGTACCGCTGTCTTCAGGATCGGAATCCTCTACTGGCGTGGTGGCCTCGGATTCGGTTGCTTCGGAGCTTGGCGAGTCGGTCGCCGTGTCGCGTTGCTGGTCTGGCGGCTCTACTGCTTCGTCGGCAGGAGGCGCCCCAACCTCTTCGTCCTCGACCGCTTCGTCCGGCGTCGGATCGGGCTCCGGGTCGGAGGTGTCCTCGGGCGCGTCGACAACCGGCTCTGGGGTGTCGGCAACGGGCTCGGGGGCGTCGGCTTCTTTGCTTTCCAGAAGTTGAGAGAACATCGACGCTGCATCCCGGGTGAAAGACGCCATCATCCCGGCCATCTTTACCAGTGGCGCTTTGGCGGCACCGGCAATCTTGGCCAGCAACACCTCCCGCGAGTCGATGCTTGCGAGCTTGGCAACCACCTCAGGAGCGATGACCTCTCCGCTCAGCATGCCGCCCTTGATCACGAACAGTTCGTTCTGTTCGGCGAATTCGCTGAGAGTCTTGGCGACCGCAACCGGATCGTCGTCTGCGAAAGCGATGGCGGTCGGACCGCCCAGCCACTCGTTCAGCTCGCCGGCACCCGCCTTCTCCGCAGCCAGGCGGGCCAAGCTCATCTTGTAGACCTTGTAAGAGCCACCAGACTCGCGCAACTTGGTGCGAAGCTCTTGGAGTTGGACCACCGACAAACCCCGATATTCGGTGACAAAGGTCGCCGTCGCGGACTGCAAGCGTTCGCTGATCTCTTCAACTGCCTGGACCTTGTCAGGTCGTGGCATCTTTCCTCCTCCGGCATGTGAACCGGTCCGTGTTTCGACTCCAGGGCTTCCCGGGTTAGTCGAACTGGTAAGACCCTCCGCGCAGGAGGGTCTCGTGAGGAGAACCTCGGCAGGTGAGCTGTGGAGCCCTTACGCCCCGAAAGGCACCGGCTGTCTACGGTCGGATCAAATTGTCAACCACGAGCGTAAGCCAACCACCCCCCAAGCTCCAAACCCGCCCCAAGTGGGCCAGGAGGGCGAACCCTGGGTCCTACCCTCGGTTCCCTGAGTCGCTATAGCGTCACTTACCGCCCCAAGTTCGCCAGATCGGCGACACGGGCGGGTTGGATCGGTCAGTCTTCGTCGAAGGCCAGATCTTCTAGTGCTCCTTCATCGAGCTTGACGCCTGGACCCATCGTCGATGCGATCGAAACGTTGCGCACGTAGCTTCCCTTTGACGACGAAGGTTTGGCCCGAAAGATCTCGCCGGCGACCGCCTTGAGATTGTCGAGCAGCTGAGGCTCTTCGAACGACACCTTGCCGATCGGCGCGGCAACGTTTCCGAACCGGTCGTTGCGATACTCGATCTTGCCCGCCTTGAACTCTTCGACGGCCTTGGTGATGTCCATCGTCACGGTGCCCGCCTTCGGGTTGGGCATTAGACCCCTTGGACCGAGAACTCGACCAAGTTTGCCGACCTCAGCCATCATCCCCGGGGTCGCTATGGCCACATCGAAGTCGAGGGATCCTCCAGCTGCGATCTTCTCGGCCAAGTCCTTTCCGCCGGAGATGTCGGCGCCGGCCGCCTCCGCCGCCGCGAGTTGCTCGCCCTCCGCGAACACCGCGACCCGAACCGATTTCCCGGTCCCGTGCGGCAGACCGACGGTCCCGCGGACAAGCTGGTCGGCCTTGCGCGAGTCAATCCCGAGTCGGAACGAGACCCCGATCGTCTCGTCGAATTTTGCAAAGGCCAGCGCCTTTACCAGCGAAATCCCCTCGGCCGGCGTATAGGCCGTGAGTTTGTCGAATCCCGCCGCGGCCTTGTTGAACTTCTTACCGTGTTTTGCCATGTCATTTCCTCCGTGGTTCAGACGAGCCGCGGTATGGCGACTCTCCCATCTCTGCGCCGGTCTGTCCGGCTTCTCCCAGTTGCATCCCTGCGTTCCAACGGATTGGCGCCGCGGGGCATGACGAAGATCAACCCTCGACAACAATCCCCATCGATCGGGCGGTTCCAGCCACGATCTTCATCGCCGCCTCGATGTCATTCGCGTTTAGATCTGGCATCTTGGTCTCTGCGATCTGGCGGACCTGTGCGCTCGAAACCGCCGCCACCTTCTCCTTATGGGGCTCCGCAGATCCCTTTTCGATCCTGGCAGCTTGCCTCAACAGCACCGCGGCCGGTGGGGTCTTGGTGATGAACGTGAACGAGCGATCCGCAAAGATAGTGATCTCAACCGGGACGATCGTACCGGACTGCGATTGGGTGGCGTCGTTATATGCCTTCACAAAATCCATGATGTTCACGCCGTGCTGACCCAAGGCCGGTCCAACCGGGGGAGCAGGACTTGCCTGACCCGCGGGGATCTGCAGTTTCAAGATCGCGGCAACTTGTTTCTTACCCATATCGATTCCTGCTCTAGTTCGTTGTATGTGCGACCAGCGATTTGGTGGCCGGATTCGACGTCGATCCTCCAGGGCATTGGCTCTGGTGGATCTGCCGCCTGTGGCTAATGCTTTTGGATCTGTTCGAAATTGAGTTCCATCGGCGTGTCCCGACCAAAGATTTCGACCAACACCTTGACCTTCTGCTGATCAATGTTGATGTCCTCGATCACGCCATTGAAATCGGCGAATGGACCGTCGACCACCCTGACGACCTCCCCAATGTCCCACAGAGGCTTGAATCGGGGAGCTTTTTTCTCCTCTTCCTTCTTGACTCCGAGGAAACGCTCGACCTCACGACGAGATAGCGGTGTCGGCTTGGTTCCACTCCCAACAAATGCGGTCACGCCTGGGGTATTTCGAACGGCGTACCAGGTGTCATCGTCCAGATACATCCGGACGAGGATGTACCCAGGGAACATCTTCTTCGGGACTTCCACCTTGCGCCCGCCCTTGATCTCGATGACAGTTTCCATCGGGATCACCACCTCAAAAATTCGGTCTTCCATGTGCATGGAAGAAGCTCTGGTCGCGAGGTTGAGCTTTACCTTCTTCTCGTAGCCAGAATACGAGTGGATGACGTACCAGTCTCCTGGAAGGTCAAACGGACTGATCGGCGGCTCGGGCTCAACCTCTTCCTCGAGCTCAGCTTCTTCAGCCTCGGACTCGGCGTCGTCGTCCGTCGAGTCGGGCTCGGCTACTGCCCCCTCCGCCTCGGTACCTTCTGGAGAATCGGCATCTGAAGGACCGTCGTCCGAAGACTCCGGTTCATCGTCCTTTGACACTTCGGCCGGTGAGGACTCGTCGTCCGAAGACTCGGGTTCGGCGTCCTCGGCTTGCGCCCGTTCGTCGGCCGCCTCGTCCTCTTGGGACTCCTCGGCCTTGGTGGCCAGGGCCCCGGCGAGTGAGCCGAAAGGAGATTCGGCTTCTTCGTCTGTGGTCTCCGAGGTCCAGGCGATTCCGGATTCGGATACCTCGATGTCCCCTTCGGCCTCAGAAGGATCCGAGCTGGACTCTTCCGTTCCTACGTCTGTCATTGGTTGTTCACGATGGTTCGAATCGCTCCGAGGATGGAACGCCGCATCCCGTAGTCCATCGCGAATATCACGATGGCCAGAGAAATGCTGGTGATGAGAGTGACTGTGGTGAAAGCAACCATCTGCTGGCGGGTTGGCCAGGCGACCCTGCCGAGTTCGACCCTGACCTCGCGGAGAAACTGGACCAGGCGCGCGAATATGCCTGGACGTTCGCTTGCCTTGGCCGGTGGCCCGCTCTTCGCCGCGGCAGCACGACGCGCGGCCGAGTTGGCCTTGCCGTTGCCTTCACTTTTGTCTTTCCGCCGATCGCCGCGTTCTGTTTGGCGCCGCGTCTCTCGATTCATGATGTCCTTCCGAGGTTGCCCGAGTCGATCGGGTCGCAGGGGTGGAGGGACTCGAACCCCCAACCTCCGGTTTTGGAGACCGGCGCTCTAGCCAATTCGAGCTACACCCCTCAGGTTTTTGGAACCCGCGAAGTATACGAACCGGTCGCCGAAAGTGGAAACCCGGCCACCGTCCTACCAACCTGTGGACCTGGCGACAACTCTAGATCAAGTTTGCTCATACCAACAGCTTCCGGGTCACAACTTTCAAATTGGCGCGGTACGAAGCCGCCTCCCAACGAGAACGACGACCCCTACGGTGCCCGCAGAAACCGAAGCCAGAGTGGCTCCAAGCACCCAACGTTTCCGGGGCAACGCCGCATTGTCGCCGATCTGGGACGCTCCATACTCGATAAGGCCAAGGCTGGTAGGCGCGACCTCGACCTCGCCTGCCATCGCGGCCAAGCCACGAATCAGCTGCCGCTCCCTGGCCATCTCAGCCTGGCATCTCAGACAACCATCGAGATGACTGCGCAATGGCTGAGGCAGCAGGCGCCCACCAGATTCGGCCGAGTAAACGAACAGCCCTACCAGTAGACACCAGGTGGTCGGCGGTCTGACCAAACCACCGGCGGACGATCGCAGGCTCGACAGAACAGAGGTCATTGGGACTCGCGAAGCAGATCTCGTAGGCGGTGATGCGCCCGGTGCAGGCGCACCTTGGCCGCGGTGACCGAAATGGACAGGGCGTCTGAGATCTCGGCATGCGACCACCCGTATACATCTCTCAGCACGACAACCGCCCGCTGGGTCTCACTCAACTGGGCGATCGCGCCCGACAATCGCCCACGCATCTCCAGGCGCTCACCTACAGACGCAGGATCATTCAGCAGAACCGGATCGGGCCTGTCTTCAATGGCACCAAGATCGACATACAGATGTCGTTTCGCCTTGGATCTCTGGGTCCAGGCGGCGTTCACAGTGATGCGGTGCAGCCAGGTACCAAACGCGGCATCGCCACGAAATCGAGCCATGGCGCGCCAAGCCCTGATCAGGGCCTCTTGAGAGACGTCGGCCGCCAAGGCTGAGTTGCCGACCAATCGCAACGCCAACGTGTACACCTCGTGTTGATGGATCGCGACGAGCTCTGAGAAGGCGACGGCATCTCCCTGCCTGGCGCGTTCGACCAATTCGTCGCTAACCAATTCGACCTTGGGTGAAGGACGCGGGTTACCCGATGTCATCGGCCAAACTCCTGGGAACTCTCAGACCCAGAATCGGCTCGAACGCCGATGGAGGCGGCAACATGGGTACCAGCATCGGACGACACGTCAACCACAACCGGGATGCGACCTTCATCCGCCTCTCCGATCGAGGCGCCAACGCTCGCCGTCACACCCGCGGCCATAGGGGCTTTGAACCGGAACCTCGCGTCCATCAGAGATCGGAAGAGCGTCGTGTAGGGAAAGAGTGTAGATCTCGGTGGTCGCCGTATCATTAAAAAAAAAAACAACCCATTACAACCCTAAACCTACACACCATCGTCACCACTACGAACACCATCATCGTCTAACAACTCTGTCACTGCGTGTCAGTAGTACCTCTTCGATCCG
>CALCCX010000160.1 GCA_937900165.1 uncultured Acidimicrobiia bacterium
CTGCGTCGCTGTACATAGACGGTTTTTTTTTTTTTAATGATACGGCGACCACCGAGATCTACACTCTTTCCCTACACGACGCTCTTCCGATCTGGGCTCGCCGAGACGACGGCCAAAGAAGTGGTTGAGGATCGCACCTGCCAGGGGCAGAACGATGATCAGCCAGAGATAGTCAGTCACGGCGTGTCCAGCGCGCCACGGCGGAAGTGTTCCACCCTCGGCCGTCCACAGGGCAGAAAAACCGGACTACGGATAGCGGACGGCGGATAGCGGACAGCGGACAGCGGACAGCGGACAGCGGTATTCTCATCCCTTCAACTCCGCCAAATCGTCGACTGAAGCAGTCGCCTTTGATCGGAAGACCGAAACGATGATCGCCAGGCCCACTGCGACTTCGGCGGCGGCCACCACGAGCACAAATAACACGGCCATCTGACCGTCGAGGTTTCCGACCGCACCGCCTGCGGTCACGAAAGTCAGGTTGACGGCGTTGAGCATCAGCTCGACGGACATGAACATCATCAGAGCGTTGTTGCGGATGAGCAGACCAACGGCTCCAATCAGGAACAGCACCGCCGCGAGGGTCATGTACCAGTCTGGAGTAACGGTCACTCGCTGTCCTCCGTAGCGGGCGAGACCCGCCTTGGCCGGTAGAACGCCAGCACGATCGCAGCAACCGAAGCGATTATCAACAGCGCAGCGGTCGCCTCGAATGGCAGCAGCCATCGGTTGATCAGTGATTCACCAATCGCCTCGATCGTACCGTTTGGGGCCTCCGGGATCTGGGCCAATTGGCCGCCGGAAGTAATGCGATCACCTGTGATCCACTCCCAACGCCCGCTCAGAACCAGGCCTCCGACTGCGGCCACAATGGCAGCCACAACCACCAGCACCGCAGGACGTTGCCACGCCAGACCCTCCTCCATGGATTGGGCCTTGTCCACACCGATGAACATGATCACAAACAAGAAAAGGGTCATCACTGCGCCCGCATACACAATCACCTGGACGACCGCGACGAAATGGGCGAGCTGAATCACATAGATGACCGCGAGTCCGAACAGCGTCGCCAGCATGCCCATCGCGGCGTACACGGGATTGCGGCCCAGGACCATGGAGAGGGCACCCCCGATGACCACTGCCGACAGGATAACGAAGAGAATCAGTTCAACCATCAGTCGTCGCCGTCCTCGTCCACAACCGGCTCGGATTGGCCAAGCTCTGGAGGCCGAGCGCCGATACCCGCAGACGGAGTCCAGGCGGTCTCGCCCTCGTAGGCGGCGCGCCCCCCTGGCGCCGCAGCCCTCATCCAACCGTCGGCCTTCACCAACTCACCAAGATCTGCGTATGGGTCTTCGGTGAACATGTGGTTGGGAGTGCCGTCTGGGTTGACCAACAATTCGGTTCTCGTGTAGATCCCGTCTTCCCGATTTGTCGTGGACATTTCGAATAGCTGAGTCATCGTGATCGCCTCGGTCGGACAGGCCTCCACACATAGGGCACAAAAGATGCAACGCAGCAGGTTGATCTCGTAGACAAACCCGTAGCGCTCGCCTGGGCTGACCGGATCGTCCGCCGGATTGTCCTTGCCCCGAACATAAATACAGTGAGCTGGGCACGCCCCAGCGCACAGTTCGCAACCGATGCACTTCTCCATGCCGTCCGGGTACCGGTTGAGCACGTGCCGGCCATGGAACCGCTGGGGCTTGACCCGCATCTCGTCTGGATACCGGATCGTGACCTCACCCTTGCCTCCGAAGAAGGCCCGGACGAAATGTCCGAAGGTCACCCTCATGCCGGCCAGAAACGCTTCTACAGGACCCATGTCAACTCCAAGGATTTCCGAATTGGCGCCAGGCAAGGACCACCCCGATGATCATGAGCCAGGCGAGCGCACCTGGAATCAGCCTCTTCCAGCCGAACTCCATGAGCTGGTCGTAACGAAGCCGCGGCAAGGTGGCGCGCAGCCAGACATAAACGAACAGCAGGACCACGACTTTGGCGAAGAACCAGAAGGTCGGCAGCACTCCCGAGACAAGGGCCGGCAGCACGCCATCCCAGGTCGGTCCAGACCAGCCGCCCATGAACAGGGTGACAGCGATCGCCGACATCGTGAACATGTTGATGTATTCGGCCAAGAAGAACAGGGCGAAACGCAGCCCGGAATATTCGGTGTGGAAACCACCGACCAGCTCCTGTTCGGCCTCAACCAGGTCAAAGGGCGCACGATTTGTTTCGGCCACCGCGGCAATGAAGAAGATGACGAACGAAGGGGCCAAGAGGAACAGATTCCAGTTCGGAATGAACGGGATGACATTGCCAAGGAACTGGAGATTGGCCCGCTGGAACTCAACAATTTCGGAAAGCTGCACCGAACCCGTGTACATGACGACCGGAATGACAGAGAGGCCAAGGGCCGCTTCATAAGAGATTGCCTGGGCGGTCGCTCTCACGCCACCGAGCAGAGGATATTTCGAACCAGAAGACCATCCGGCCAGCACCACTGCGTACACGGCAATCGAGGACATCGACAGAATGAACAGGAGTCCGATGTTGAGATCTGCGCCCTGGAGCAAGATCTCCCTGGGCTCACCCCCGAGAGTCAGCGTGAATGGCCGACCGAAGGGGACAGCCATGAATATCAGGAATGCGGGAACAGTGGCCAATATCGGCGCTGCGATGTAGAGACCGAACTCGACCTTGCGGGGCGTGATCTGTTCTTTGAAGAAGAGCTTCATTCCGTCCGCCAGGGTCTGCAATATGCCCCAAGGACCCGCCCTACTCGGGCCGATTCGGTCCTGCATGTCGGCGACAACCTTGCGCTCGAACCAGACCAAGAGAAGGGTCGTGATCATGAGCATGACGAAGATCACAACCACCCGAATGACGATCAGCAAGAAGTCCCAGCCATCCATCAGCTTGGCCCTCCCGCGACGACCGAAATGGGAGCAGCGGCATCCAGTGTTTCAATCCCTGGCTGATTGAAGGGGATCGCGACCGTTCGGTTCGACAGCGAAGGATCGATTCGAACAGGACAGGTGAAGGAGACGTTTCCGATCGACACTGTCACCTGATTGCCTGCCTCCACTCCAAGATCGGCCGCATGATCAGGGGACAAACCAGCTGACATCCCGGGGGCGAGCTTGGCAAGAGAGAGCGAATGACGCATGGCCGAACCGTCGTCATAGAGCGTCCTGGCCAGATGCAGGCCAAGACCTTTGGTCTGCTGGGGCTGCTCGGCATTCACCGCAACGTATTCGAGTGGTTGTTGCGCGTCTCCGTGCGGGACCACCGCCCCCTCCCGAGCCTCCCATTCGAGCAAATCCCAGGTAATCCCCTCGTAGGCGGTCGCGACCGTGGCAATTTCCTTGGCGATGGTCTCAGCAGATTGCAAGCCGATTGGAGAGCCCATCGCCTCGGCGATACCGTCGAGGATCGACCAGTCCGGCCTGGCCTGGCCTGGACCTGGAACGATCCGGTTCACCTTCTGAACCCTTCCCTCCAAATTCGTGACCGTTCCCTCTTTTTCGGCAAAACCTTCCGCCGGCAGCACGACGTCCGCCATCGCAGCCGAGTCGGTCAGAAAGAGATCAAACGCTACGGTGAACTCCGCCGCGCCGATGGCTTCGGCCGCCCTGGAACCAGACGCCACGTCGCGTACCGGGTCGGCACCCACCATGATCAAGGCCTTTAGCTCCCCGCTGCGAAGACCGGCCAGCATGCCGACGGTGTCGAGACCTCGTGACACCGGGATGGCCCCCCACAACTCGACGAGGGGGGCCTCGGCTCCTCTGGCCGGGATCCGGCCTGGCAGCAGACTCGGGGCGACGCCCATGTCGAGGGCCCCGAAGGTATTGGCACGCCGAACGATCGGCATGATGGAGACGCCCGGCAGATCGCCGGCAAACGAGGCGACCGCCTCGGCCAGACCACCACTCTCGGCGAGTCCGGTACGACCGACGATCACGACCAAGGGACCTTCTTGAAGTGCATCACGCGCCGCCGCGAAGCCGTCCTTCCCGGCGGCAAGGTCAGCGAGCAGATCGGAACCATCGCCTGGCCGGTAACCAAACTTGTGGGCAGCCACATCGTCGAGACCGGTCCTGGCCGGGTGAACGACTATCAGGGTGGCACCCAACTCCTGGGCGGCGCGTCGAACCCGCAGATACAGAATCGGGTTCTCCTCTTTGAGGTCGGCCGACCAAACCAGGATCGTGTTGGCGGTCTCGAGATCGTCGATCCTCGCCCGAGAGCCGACACCCACCAGGAAATCTGGGTTCAGTCCGTCGTCCAATTGGGCATCGAGGTTGTTCGTCCCGACTGCCGCTCTCATGAACTTGGACAGCGCGTATGCGTCCTCATTGGTGCCTTGGGCTCCTCCAATCGCGCCGACCGCGTCAGGTCCGGAGCGCTCGATGATCTCTTTGAGCCGCTCCGCCACGAATATGAGGGCCTCGCCCCATGATGCTTCGCGGAGCTCACCATTCTCGCGAATCATCGGCGTCCGGAGCCTGCCAGGCGATCCAATGAACTCGAAGCCGAAACGTTCTTTATCCGACAACCATCCTTGGTTGGTCGGGCCATTGTCGACTCCGAGGAACCGCATCACTTGGTTTTGAGAAGCATGGACCGTGATCCGGCTCCCCTCGGTGTGAAAGGGGCTGGTCGATTCGATCGTCTGGAGATCCCAAGGTCTTGCCCTGAACCGATAAGGAGCGGCCGTCAGGGCGCCAACCGGGCAAATCTGGACGGTGTTGCCAGAAAAATACGAAGCGAAGGGCTCATTCGGGAAAGTGAAAATTTCAGTGGTATTTCCCCGACCCTGGAATTCGATGAGCGGATCGCCCGAGATCTCGTCCGAGAACCGCACACATCTTGCGCAAAGAATGCAGCGCTCCCGATCGAGTAGAACGAGATCGCTGATCGGCACCGGCTTTTCGTAGTGTCTCTTTTCCTCGACGAACCGGCTCTCTCCCGGCCCATACGACATCACCTGATCTTGAAGCGGACACTCCCCACCACGATCGCACACCGGACAATCGAGCGGATGGTTGACCAGCAAGAACTCGAGCACCCCCTCCTGGGCCTTGAGCGCGACTGGCGAGGCGGTTTCGACGATCATGCCGTCGGCCACCGGCTGAACGCAGGATGGGACTAGCACGACACCCCGTGGGGTCTCGACCTCAACGAGGCACATTCGGCACAGGCCGACCGGCTTCATTCGCGGGTGCCAGCAGAACCTGGGAATGTAGGTGCCGTGTTCCTCGGCCACCTTGATGAGCATCTCACCGGCCGGCGCTTCGATCTCGACGCCGTTGATGGTGATCTTCACGGACTCAGGCGCATCACTCATACGCGCATTCCGATTGAGACAGGTACCTGAGTTCCACGCTCGACGGCTGCGGCGACCTCTTCGGGAAAATGCTTCAGCAACGACGCGACCGGAGACACCGCTGACGGACCGAGCGGACAAATGGTGGTCATCTTTGGGGGCCAGGTGACTCCAGGCGATATGTTGTCAGATACGTCGTAGAGGACGTCTGGATCGGTGGCTCGTCCGTGCCCGGCCAGCATCCGACGCAAGATCATGTCCAGCCAGGTGGTTCCTTCCCTGCACGGCGTGCATTGCCCGCACGATTCGTGGGCGAAGAATCGGACCAACCGCTCCGCCGCGGCCACCATGTCAGTGGTGTGATCCATGACAATCACCGCCCCAGAGCCGGTCATCGAACCGTTGGAATCGATGGCCGCCTTGGTGACTTCGGTGTCCAGGTGTTCGCCCGGCACGAACCACGGAGCAGACGCCCCTCCCGGGACCCACGCCTTCAGTTCGTTCCCATCCCTGATTCCGCCGGCAACCTCGTAAATGAGTTCCCGCCAGGTGATCCCCTCGACAATTTCGTAGTTGCCCGGCCGGTTGACATGGCCTGAGATCGAACACATCCGCCTACCTGGGCTGTCTTCTGGACCAATCGCAGAATAGGCGTTGCCACCATTGTTGATGATCCAGGCGATGTTGCAGAGAGTCTCGATGTTATTGACGATGGTCGGCGCCATGTACAGACCACGGACCGCCGGAAAAAACGGTGGCTTGAGCCGAGGTTCGCCTCTCCGACCTTCGAGGCTGTTGAGCAACGCGGTCTCTTCGCCACAGATATAGGCGCCACCACCGAGGTGGACGGTCAACTCGAGGTCGTAGCCGGAACCGAGGATGTTGGTCCCCAGATACCCAGCCGAGTATGCCTCGTCGACTGCCGCTTGCACTCGTCTGGCAGGTTTGGGGTATTCACCACGAATGTAGATGAAGGCATGGTTCACCTCGTTGGCCAACGAGGAGATGATTGTCCCCTCCACCAATTGATGCGGATCGCGCTCCATCAGCTGGCGATCCTTGAAGGTGCCGGGCTCCGATTCGTCTCCGTTCACGACGAGATAGGCCGGTCGAGCGGGAGCCAGGAAGCCCCACTTCACGCCGGCCGGAAAACCGGCTCCTCCCCTGCCCCTCAGGTTGGCAGCCTTGACTTCTTCGACGATCGCCTCTCTGCCCATATCCAGGGCAGTGCGCAGTGCCGTGTAGCCGCCGGTGGCCTCGAAGGTGGCGATGGTGTGGCTGGTCTCGGGATGGGCGTGCATCCTGGCAGTGAGGATCAGCGGAGGTTCGCTCATGACCGGCCTTGGGGAGCGACCGTGCCGTGCGGCTGAAACGCCGGGTACGGGCCAGTGGCACTGTCGGTCTCGTGGATGGCCCAGTCGAACGACCGCTGGCCGCCGAACAACGCCTGCATCTCGTCACCGTTGAGAGTTTCGGGTTGGGCGGCGTTGAGCCACTCGACGAGTTCCGTCGCCTTTTGCGGAGTGAGTCCCTCGATCAGTTCGTAGTTGACCTGGACGGCGGGAGCCCCTCCGCAGGCGCCGATGCATTCGACGTGTTCTGGGCTGACGACCCCGCTCTCATCTGTTGCGCCGGCAGGAACACCTGCGGCCGACTCCACAGCCTCGAGCACTTCGTCTCCGCCCAGCAGCCAACAGGAGATGGAAGTGCAGACGGAGACCAAGTATTTTCCGACCGGTTGCCGCTTGTACATCGAGTAGAAGGTGGCCACAGAGCTCACCTGAGCAGGCTCGAGGTCCACAAGGGCCGCCACCCGGCGCATCCCGGACTCGGTGAGATAGCCGTCTTCTCTCACTGCGATGTACAGCAACGGCATCAGCGCCGACCGCTTTTGCGGGTACTTGGCGATAACGGCCTCGGCGAGAGCTTCGGCCTCCTGAGACCACTGTGCGATATCAGTCATCGGTCTACGTCTCCCATGACCGGATCGATCGAGGCGATTGCGGCGATCGTGTCAGCCAACATGGAGTCGACCATCATGATCGGCAAGGCTTGCAGGTTGGCAAAAGAGGGCGCCCTGATGTGCATGCGGAGCGGCTTCGATCCACCATCAGACACGAGATAGCAGCCCAACTCTCCCCTGGGTGATTCGATCGCGACGTAGGTTTCGCCCTCAGGCACCTTGAAACCCTCGGTGTAGATCTTGAAATGGTGGATCAGCGCTTCCATCGACTCGTCGATCCGTTTGCGGGGTGGTGGAACGACCTTGGCGTCGTCGGCCTTGTAGTCGCCAAGCGGCATCGTGTTCGCCACCTGTTCGATGATCCTCAACGATTGCGCGATCTCATCCATCCGTACCCGATACCGGTCGTATGCGTCGCCATTGGAGGCTGTCACGATGTCGAACTCGTACTGTTCGATACCGCTGTACGGCTCGGATTTACGAAGGTCCCACTCGCATCCGGTAGCGCGTAGCGTCGGACCGGTGATCCCATAGGCGAGAGCTTCTTGCTCGGTGAGTATCGCCACGTCGACCGTGCGGCCCCGCCAGATGTGGTTGTAGCGAAGCATCTGGTCGTATTCGACGAGTGCCTCTGGCATACGATCCAGTATCCCGGCTATATCGTCTTGCCAGCCGTCCGGCAGATCGGCCGCCACCCCGCCAGGTCGAATGAAGTTGTGATTCATTCTCAGACCCGTCACCTTTTCGAGAAAGGCAAGAATCATCTCGCGCTCTCGGACGCCGTAGAACATCATCGAGATGGCACCGATATCCAGCCCGTTGGTGGCGGCGGCAACGAGATGAGACGAGATCCGGTTTAACTCGGTCATCAAGATTCGAATGGCCTGGGCACGAGGAGGCATCTCGATGCCGAGCAGCTTTTCCACCGCAAGCGAAAAAACCAGCTCGTTGTGAAGCGGAGCCAGGTAGTCCATTCGGGTCACGTTGGTTGGACCCTGAAGGAAGGTCAGTTCTTCAGCTGTCTTCTCCATGCCGGTGTGGAGGTAGCCGATGATCGGCTTGACCTTGCGCACGATCTCGCCTTCGAGCTCGAGATGGAGGCGAAGCACTCCATGGGTCGAAGGATGCTGAGGACCCATGTTCACGACCATGCGTTCGTCGCTGTCGATCGAGTCGTCGATCACAAAATCGTCGATCACCCTCGTACCGCGCTGTTCGATGGTCCGCTCGACGGTCTCTTCCTTCTGCATCAGCTGGGCGCCCTCGTCCGTACCCGCGACCAACCAGTCGGGCTCCTCGGTTCCAGAAACCCAAAGTTCGGTTGTGCCGCGCTCGGTGCGTTCGTCGACCATCACGTCACCTGATGGGATTCTTTGAACTGAACTGGCACCGAGCCAACGCCGAAATCTTTGCGCAGCGGATGACCCTGCCAGTCGTCTGGCATGAGGATTCTGGTCATGTCCGGATGGTCATCAAACGAGATGCCAAACATATCGAACACCTCGCGCTCGAAAAAGTTTGTGCCCGGATAGATCGACACGAGAGAAGGCACGGTCGGGTCATCCGCCGGAATGATCAGCCGGATTCGCAATCGCATCCCATGGCGTTGCGAAACCAGATTCACGACCAACTCGAATCGCTCTCGCCGAGCCCGGTGGTGGTCAACGGCCGTAACATCCACGCACATCTCGAAGCCCGCGGCTTTGGCGGCGGCCGCGAAGTCACGGAGTTGGGCCCTTGGCAACACAACCACGTCCTGACCGAATGACAACTCCCAGGCTGCGTCATCGAACGGCTCGATGAGGCTTGCCAAAACGGTTGCTTTGGGGAGCGGCCGCGACTCGACGACGAGCGGATGGACTTCGCCTTCGGATTCCTGATCAGAGGCCATTTCGCTCATCTGGCCAGTGCCCCGTCAACAATCTGGTCCTGCAAAGTGAGAATTCCGTGGATGAGTGATTGCGGACCGGGAGGGCAGCCAGGTATGTAGACATCGACAGGAACGACGTGGTCAACACCTTGCACCAAGGCGTAGTTGTTGAACATACCGCCGCTCGAGGCGCAGGCGCCCATCGAAATGACCCATTTGGGGTCCGCCATCTGATCGTAGACCTGACGCAGGACTGGAGCCATCTTCTGCGAAACCCGGCCGGCGACGATCATCAGATCGGCCTGGCGTGGCGAGGCTCGAAAAACTTCCATCCCAAACCGGGCGATATCGTTGTGGGCAGCCCCGGTAGACATCATCTCGATGGCACAGCAGGCGAGGCCGAACGTGGCAGGCCACATCGATCGGGTCTGGGCCCACCGCACCGCGCCACCAAGGGTCATGGTCAAAAGATTGGGTGGCGTGGTCAACCGGGCCATCAGGCGGCTTCCTCGACAGACCCGGCCCCAGGCTCTTCCCGGTATCTGGCTCGACGGGGGACGTTCCAATCGAGAGCGCCCCGCTTCCAAACGTAACCCAGGGTCTCGGCGATGAGCAGCGTGAACACGCCAACTGCGCCGACGCCGAGCCAGCCGAGTTGATCGAAGCGGGTCGCCCAGGCGAACAAGAAGATGATCTCGACATCGAAAATCACAAAAAGGATTGCAACCAGATAGAACTTCACCGGAAAACGGTTGACGGCATCCTCTTCGGTGATGATCCCGCACTCGTACGGCGCCAGCTTTTCGGGCGTCGGTCGTTTGTAGGACAACAGATTCGAGACGACCAATGAGACGCCTGCAAACACGGCTGCAAGCACCATCATCACCAAGATGGGGAGGTAGTCCCCGAGCTCCAAAACGACCCTCCTCTCGACCTTGGCAGAATAGGAACCAGCCACCGGAGTCACAAAACCCAGACCGCCGTTCTTGCACGCTTGATGTCAGTTGGCGAGCCCATCCGGGGCAACTTTGACCAGGCGCTCGAGAGCACGATAAGCGCGTTCCCCGATCGCCCTGTCCTCCGGCTCCAAGAGGTTGGCCATCACTTTGAGTGTCCACGCCATCAGACTCTCTGATCGGATACCGGTGCGGGCCAGGGTGCGCATGATCGTCGGCCGTCCGATCGCCTTCACAAAGACCCTGGCCGTCCGGTAGTACAACCCGAATATGTCTTCGAGTTCCTGGGGATATCGCTGTAGCAAGCCAAGATCGTCCGCCTTCAAGGCGCCTGAGATGTGTCTGGCGGCGATTCGGCCGGTCTCGTAAGCGTAAGAGATGCCCTCCCCGTTCCATGGGTTGATCGAGCCCGCCGCATCACCGACGACCACGAAATTCGAGCCGACTCGCGGCCCGACGGAGAACGACATCGAAAGCTTCCCGCCCCTCGGTTCGCTCAGCTTCGATTCATCGGACAAGCCCCAATAGGCAGAGGCGGTCTCTGCATATTTGTTCATCATGTCTGTGGTGTTTACCTCCTTCCAGCGTGAGAAGGTGGAAAGAAGACCGACTCCGACGTTGACGGTGCCATCACCGAGCGGAAAGACCCAGCCGTATCCCGGCATCGAAGCTCCAGAAGCGTCTCGCATGTCGAGCTGGCTCTCCAGGAAATCGGCCCTGGACATCGGACTCGAGTAGTAGCCGCGCGCAGCCAACCCCATCGGGTACGACCTGTCTCGACTGGTGCCCAATGCCCTGCCGAAGCGCGACAGCGAACCGTCTGCCACGACGACGGCTCCAGGGCTCAGGCGTTCGATATCTCCGTTGCTCACCAGATCGACCGCGACCAGGCCCCCGTCAACCATCACCGCCTTGGCCTCGACCATCTCCCGGACATCTACGCCCTGCTTGCGAGTCAAGGCCGCCACTTGCTGATCGAGTTCAGAGCGCCTGATCACGCCGCCCCAATTCGGGAACACAGAGTGCTCGGGCCATTGGAGTTCGACCGCCAATTCGTCTCCTGCGTATGACCTCAGCCCCCTGACCGTGTGAAAGCTCGGCACGTCAAAATCAAACCCGAGCTTCATCAACTCGTAGATCGCCCTTGGGGTGAGGCCGTCGCCGCAGGTCTTTTCCCGCGGATACTCCTTCTTCTCGGCCAGAACAACATGATGCCCAGCCCTGGCGAGCCAGTAGGCGGCGGCCGACCCGGCCGGGCCACCTCCGACCACCACGACATCTGGGGTGTTAGTCATGGCACCAGGCTAGGACCATTCGGCGAGATCGCCACCGCCGGCCGACCGCCTGGAGCGCCCAACGATGGATCTAGGCTTGAGCGGGTGTCGAACGAAATCCCAAGGGCGACAGTTGAGCGGCTGCCAAGGTATCTCAAGTGCCTCGAACAGCTGATTCCGCATACACGCACGATCTCGTCCACTCAACTCGCCCACCTCGCCAATCTCTCGCCTGCTCAGCTGCGCAAGGATCTGTCCCATCTTGGATCGTACGGAATCAGGGGGGTCGGATACGACGTCGAACAACTCGAGGGCGAGATTCGCAGGGAGCTCGGACTCACTCGAGATTGGCCGGTGATCGTTGTAGGGGTCGGCAACCTGGGATCCGCCCTTGCCGCATACAGGGGTTTTGGGAGTCGGGGTTTTGAGATAGCCGGACTCTACGATATCGATCCCGACCGAATCGGGGACAGTATCGAGGGGATGGAGATACGATCGCTGGACCGAGTCGGCAAAGACATCGTCGCCAGA
>CALCCX010000161.1 GCA_937900165.1 uncultured Acidimicrobiia bacterium
TACGAGATATATCAGTGTGACTGGAGTTCAGACGTGTGCTCTTCCGATCTGAGGACTTGAGCTTTCCAATGATGGCCGCGGGAGCCGTTGGCTTGATGAACGCAGTGGGCAACCTGGCACCTGGCCCCGTGGCCTCCATTTGCGAGGCGGTCTGGGACAACGACCTGGAGCGTGGGCGTCGACTCCATGCCGACCTGTTCGAGATCAATCAGGCCGTGTTCTTCGATACCAACCCGATCCCCATGAAATACATGATGCGCAAGCTCGGGATCATCGAAACCAATGAACATCGGCTGCCGATGGTGCCCGCCACCCCTGAGCTGGAGCGTCGCCTCGACGCCGTGCTGGAGCGGGCCGGGTTGCTGACGGAGCTGCCGGGCTGATGCGTCTCGCCAGCTTTCGAGTTGAAGGCGCAGATCGTTTCGGCGTGCTCAACGGCGAAGGCATGGTCGATGCCTCCGTTCGCTTTGACCGCCAATACCCAGATCTATTGGCTGTGTTCCGGGCGGACGCCCTTGACCGGCTGCGTGATCTCGAAGGCGAGCCGACCGACTATCACCTGGACGAGGTTGTGATGCTGCGTCCGGTTCCGTTTCCGGAAAAGATCATCTGTATCGGGGTCAATTACGCTAACCGCAACGAAGAGTACAGCGACGGCGTCGAGGCCGCCAAGTACCCGAGTGTCTTCATGCGCGCCCCAGACTCTCTGGTCGGCCACGGTTCGCCGCTCCTGCGGCCGCCAGAATCCGAACAGCTCGACTACGAGGGGGAGATCGTGATAGTGATCGGTAGGGGAGGGCGCCGCATACCGGAGGCCCAGGCCACCGATCACATCGCCGGTCTGACCATCATGAACGAGGGGTCGGTGCGTGACTGGCTGCGGCACGCCAGGTTCAACGTCACCCAGGGCAAGAACTTCACGTCGAGTGGGGCCATCGGACCGTGGATCGTCACCGCAGACGAGATCGGCGACCACGACGATCTGACGGTGACCACCCGCGTCAACGGCGAGGTGCGTCAGCACGACACCACCGCCAACCTCACCTTCGATTTCCGCTATCTGATTTCGTACCTGTCCACCTTCTTCACCCTCAAACCCGGAGACATCATTGCCACCGGCACCCCGGAGGGGGCGGGCGCTCGACTCGATCCTCCTGTCTGGCTCGTGCCTGGCGATTCGGTTGAGGTGGAGGTGTCCGGCATCGGCACGCTCCGCAACCCGATCGCGGACGATCCACAATGACCGCCAACCGGATCGAGCCGCGTCTCGCAGGGCTTCCGGCCTTCGAATGGTCGCTTCCCCTGCTGCTGCTCCGGGCGCGGGAGGCAGTCATGCAGCGTTTCCGTCCGATCCTCGCCGAGTTCGACGTCACCGAACAGCAGTGGAGGGTGCTCAGGGTGCTGGCCGACGAATCCGAGCTTGCCATCACCCAGGTCGCCGAACAGTGTGTGCTGCTCGGTCCCAGCGTGACCAGAATCGTCAAAGCCCTCGAAGATCGAGAGCTGGTTCGCAGGCGGATCGACGGAGGGGACAGACGCCGAATCCTGGTGTCGATCACCGGCCAGGGTCGCGATCTGGTCGACGCGGTCACTCCGCAGAGCCTGGCGGTCTACTCAGAGTTGTTCGCAGAGCTCGACTCGTTGGACACGGAGCGGCTGCTCGCCCAACTCGAAACGTTGGCTGTCTCCTTGGAGACCCGAAATGGCGCAACCATCGGAAGGGACCTTTGATGCCGCATCTCGTCCTGGAGTACTCGGCCAACCTGGAATCAGAAGTGGACATCGCCAAGCTTGTCAGTGCGTTGCATGAGGCGGCGATGACCTCTGGGGTGTTCAAACCTGGAGCGGTCCGCACCAGGGCAGTCAGTCGTGAGATCTATATGATCGCCGACGGGCACCCCGACAATCGTTTTGCGCATCTGGTCGTGCGGATCGGCTCGGGCCGGTCCCCAGAGGTCAAACGGGATCTGGGCCGGCACCTTTTCGAGGCATTAACCGAAACGCTGGCCGAGGTCTCCCAGACCAGGCCGCTGGCCATCTCGATGGAAGTCCAGGAGATCGATCCCCACTTCAGCTTTCGCAAGAACAACCTCCACGAGATAGTTGCGGCGAGAGGCGGAGACACGGATGGGTAGAGAGTTGGAAGGCAACGTCGAGCGGGCGGCGGGTTACCTGGAGAGATTCAAAGCCGAACCTCTCGGACATTTCATCGGGGGAAAGGCCGTTTCGCCTGGTGGAAGGGACCTATTCGACAACATCACGCCGATCGACGGCTCGATTCTCAACGAGGTTGTCGGCGGAACCGCAGAGGACATCGACCTGGCTGCGGTTGCCGCCGATGCTGCGTTCGAGGCTTGGGTTGGTACCACCGGCCAGAGGCGCAGGGAAATTCTCCATGACGTGGCCGATGGCATCATCGAGCGGGCCGACGAGATCGCGCTGCTCGAGTCGATCGACACCGGCCAACCGATCAGGTTCATGTCCAAGGCGGCGTTGCGGGGCGCCGCCAACTTCCGATACTTCGCCGACCGGGCCCCAGAGGCAAGAAACGGCGTGTCGCTTCCCGACACCGACCATATCAACTACACAAGCCGCACGCCGATCGGTCCGGTTGGCGTCATCACCCCCTGGAACACGCCGTTCATGCTGTCGACCTGGAAGATCGCCCCTGCCCTGGCGGCCGGCTGCACCGTGGTGCACAAGCCGGCGGAGTGGAGTCCGATCACCGCGTCGATTCTGGCCGAGATCGGCCAGGCGGCCGGCGTCCCTGAGGGCACCCTGAACGTGGTGCAAGGTTTCGGGGAGACTGCCGGGAAGTCGCTGACTGAACATCGCCACATCAAGGCGATCGCCTTCGTGGGAGAGTCGAACACCGGAAGCCTCATCCAGGCCCAGGGTGCGCCAACCCTCAAGCGGTTGCACTTCGAGCTCGGAGGCAAGAACCCGGTGATCGTCTTCGAAGACGCCGACCTGGACCGAGCCCTCGAGGCGGTCGTCTTCATGATCTACAGCCTCAACGGTGAGCGGTGCACCTCGTCGAGCCGGGTGCTCGTGCACGAGTCGATCTACGACGAGTTCACGGCTCGCATTGCCGAGCGGGCGGGCAACATCAGGATTGGACATCCCCTCGACCCTTCGACCGAGATCGGCCCCCTCATCCACCGGACTCACTACGAGAACGTGCTGAGCTACCTGTCCATGGCCGAGGAGGAGGGGGTGACGGTCGCGGCGGGTGGTGGGGCGGCCGACACCGGTGAGGGCGGGCTGTACGTCAAGCCGACGCTGTTCACCGGTGCAGCCCCAGAAATGAGGATCGCCCAGGAAGAGGTCTTCGGCCCCGTCCTCACTGCGATCCCGTTCGATGACGAGGCGGGGGCGGTCCGTATCGCCAACAACGTCGAATACGGGTTGACGGGCTACATCTGGACTCGTGATGTGGGCCGCGCCCACCGGGTCGCCAGGGACCTGGAGGCGGGAATGATCTGGGTGAACTCCGAAAACGTCCGCCATCTGGGCACCCCGTTCGGCGGTACCAAGGCGAGCGGCATCGGTCGAGACGGAGGCGATTACTCCTTCGACTTCTACATGGAAACCAAAAACGTCTCCATCGCCTACGACACCCACACCATTCCTCGGCTAGGCACCTGATCGGCGTCCTAGCAAGACCGTCGGATTGAGTTGACCTCCACAGAGGTCTTCAGTCACCGACTACTCCAAGGGCATGTTCCTCCGTGCGCTCTGATGCAAGAAACTCGACAAGAAACCCTCCACTGTCGCCCACGGGGAGTCGGTACTCGACGGACGCGCCCATCGCGTCAGCCAGCTTCTTGACGATCGACAGGCCAAGCCCGAACCCACTCTGCTCCGAGTCGGCCGGATCATGAACCTGGACGTACTCGCTGAAGGCGGCTTCGATCAGCGCGCCAGGGATGCCAGGCCCGTCGTCCCACACCTGCACTCTGACCCGATCTTCGGATCGGGTCACCTTGACCCGGATCTCGTCGCCCCCGTACTTGTTGGCGTTCTCGATCAGGTTTCGGAAAATCTGGAACACGCGGTCCGGATCGCCTGAGATCCACGTTTCTCGATCGGCCACGATCATCAGGCTTTTGGGCGGACCTACTCGGACCGTCGACTGCACGTGCCTCAAGATTTCGGAAATGTCGATCTGTTCTGCAGAAATTTCCAGGTAGCCCGCCTCGGCTTTGAGAACGACCAAAATATCATCGACAAGTCGTGACAGGTGTGAAGACTGCTGCTGGATCGCAGTAACGAATTGATCCAGTTCGTTCTCACTCAATTCTGACCGAGACCCGAGCAATTCGGCGAAGCCTTGGATGCCGGTCAGCGGCGTGCGAAGTTCATGGCTGACCATCGAAATAAAGCGTCTTTGGGTTTCCGAGTTGACTCGCTCCGTCTGGGCCGCGGTGGCGAGACGTTTCCGGGCCTGCCACATTCGGCTACTGAGAATGTAGGTCATCACCGACCCAAGAATCAGGCCGGTCACCGCAGCGCCATTTGATATAACCGCGTATCCGCGCTCGGAAAACGTGATGGGAGAGCCCAGAGGCGCTGCGACGAGCCCAAGGACAACCGCCAGAAACCCGGCTACTCCGATTGCCCATGCGTAGCGTGGGCGAGGGGCCAAGAATGCCGCGCCTACCTGGGCAGCTATCAAGAGGTGAACCCAACTCGGGTCGTATCCGGCAAGAGCTCCGACCACGGCGGGTGAGACCACATCGATGATCCCCCAGGTCAGGGAGGGTTCCGAACCCCGTCTGAGTTGAATGAGCGACCAAATAACCGCGGCGAAATGGAGCAAGAGGACGCCGATGCCCAGAGGCGTTTCCATCACCCCCGCGACGACGATGAGGATTGCCAGGATCAGCCACACCAGTGCCCGGGCGAGGTAGACGATGGTCCGTCCTCTGAGGATCGGCCTGGCAGATTGGGTCCGCGATGAATCGGCCGTCATTGAACAAAACCTCGGTCTCCGTCGATGCGAGCAGGTGGCCCGAAAGCGCTTACCGTAACCAACCCCTTCTTCGGATTCGACCCAAGACGCCTTGAGCAGGATCTAGTTATTCTGTGGGTGGGCTGAATAGATACTGCCAAGCAATTGATGATTGGTGGGCCAGTCCAAACGGGATTCGACCTGTGGCGGGTGGAGTGATACTCAGGTTGTGTCCAAGAACGGCCGATAATGCCTCAGTACGCTCTTGGAGGGACCTGATGCGGGCTCGATCTTTCTTGTTGGCCGTCACCGTGACACTGATTGCGGCAGCTTGTGGGGCTGGCGCAGTTGAATCGGCGGCTCAGTCGTCGACAACTCAGGCAGACTCTACCTCCCAGGCGACCACATCTTCCCAGTCGACCAGCTCTTCGGTCACCCTTTCCGGCTCGGTTGTTACGACGACTCTTCAACCACCTACGACGACTTCTCAACCGAAGACGACAACGACAACGACGACGGTCGCCGAAGCACCGCCGGCAGCCGGGACCCTTGCGGCGTTCTTGGCAGGAGACGATGGCACGCAGGCGATCACGAGCGGCCGATTCGAGGTGACCTTCACACTCGTGCCTGGCCCCAATGCAGAAGTGGGCGAACCGGTCACGATGGTGATAAGCGGCGCGTATGACGATGACGCCCAGAGCTTCGAGATGATGATGGATCTCAGCGGTCTTGCCGCAATGGCAGGCGCAGAAGATGTGGGTTCTGAAGTATTTGGTGAGTTCTTTGCAGATCCTCTGCAGATCATCTCCATAGGCGATCGGTCATGGATCAAATGGAGCTTCTTCTCAGCGTTCCTGGGCGCAGGAGACAAATGGATCGAGGGGGAGAGCAATGACTCGGGCGGGATGACCGGCAGCCTTGGAATCAATAG
>CALCCX010000162.1 GCA_937900165.1 uncultured Acidimicrobiia bacterium
GACAAGGCCAGGAAGGCGCCCACCAGCGTCGTCAGTATTCCCGCCCACCCGAGCAAGAGCAGGAGAGGGATCCGGTCAATAACCACGCCGGCGCCAAGGACCCAAAAGGTGATCCGGATGACCGCGTAGAGCGTCGTCTTGGTCACCAGCGACGCCAGCAGGGGGCTGATCGCATCGGGAGCATCGGCGTACGCATCGGGAACCCATCCATGAAAGGGGACCAGCGCCATTTTGATGGCCAAGCCGATGAAGATGAAGATCAGCCCTGCCAGCACCGCCTTGGAGCCGAGAAGAGCGGGCAGCTGTTGCGCGAGGTCAGCCAGGATTTCCTGGCCGGATCGATGCGCTGATACCGGAATTCACCAGCGCATACCTGCTCCGCCGGGGACGGGGCCGGAAACGATGCGATATTGTTGAATTGCGGTTTGGCGTCCGGGCGACCATTGTTGGCGCGCCATTCATATCCTGGCTTATCCGGGCGGTGACGACCGGCAGGCCAACGGGAACGGGGAGACTGCGATGCAAAGCCATGACCGGCCAGCCCATCAGCAGCGCCGGTCGGGCGCCAAGACCGGCCGGAATGCCGCCTTGTTGCTGATGGCGGGCCTGCTGGCTGACGGCATCCCGGCGCGGGCTGCGGGATGCGGGCTGGAACTTGTCCTGGCAATGGATGTTTCACGCTCGGTCGTCAGCGCGGAATTCGACCTGCAAATGAACGGCCTGGCGGCGGCTTTCCGCGACCCGGAGGTGGCCGAGGCGATCGCCTGGAGCACCGGCGGGGTGATGGCCACGGTGACCCAGTGGAGCGGCGAGCAGTCACAATCGCAGCCGGTGCCCTGGACCCACCTGACCGACGCCGCCGACGCCGCTGCCTTCGATCTTGGTTAGATCGAGGCCGTATTCCTGCGCCAGTTGCATGACCACCGGCGAGTACAGACGTTTGCGCGGCGCGGGCGCACGGTGCGGGGGAGGCGCGGTGGGCTCCTGGCCGTCAGTGGACATTCGGATGATCGCGGCCGGCTCGGCCAGGACGGCGACTCGACGGCCGTCGTCGATGGCCAGGTCGGCACCGAACCAGAGGGGCCGACTCGGATCGATCAGACCGGCCCCGGCCGCGTCGACGAGCCCTTCGGCATCCCCGATCAACACGGTCGCGCCGGTGAGGGAGCGGATGCGCACCACGTCGAGAGCATCGGGAACGGGGTAAACGGTGACCGCCGCGGGGTCGGGCAGCGACGGGTCGATCGCGAGGAACACCTCGTCGAGAAGGGTCTGTTGTGGCCCGGCCACGTTGGGTGTCGTCGGTCCGAATCCCTCTCCGGACCCGAGTCCGGATCGGTTGTCGAGGAGATCGGCGGTGGGCACCGGCCGCGGCGTGCGAAATCGTTCGTAGGTCAGATCGGCGCGGTGAACGATGTCGTCGACGGACAGCAACTGGGCGATGGGCACGATCGCGTCCGCATCCACCGAGTCTTCCTGCATCCGTCGGTCGAAGGCCGTCAGCAGTGCCGCCGACTCCGGCGAGCCGAACGGCACCAGTTCCCGAGCCACATAGCCTCGGTCGAGAAGGCCAGGTGTGATCGGGTCGACCGTGTTGCCCCACCGATAGGAGGCGAAATCGCTTCCCGGCAGCTCCATCACCCTCCCGTCGCGGCCACTGTCGTCGAGAGCCTCGATCGCCTCGATCCAGTACTCGGGAATCTCCTCGTCGCGCTGGAGATTCTCCTCGATCATCCGGATGCGCCACATCGCCGGGTTGTTCAAGACGACCGCGACCAACACCAGCACGGCGAAGGGGCGGGCCCAGCCCGGCCATCGGCGCGAGAGAGCGTTCACGACGGTCGCCAGGAGCACCGACGTCGCCAGCACCAGCATCGGCAGGGCCCGCGGCGTGGACCGTAGCGCGAGGCCCGCGTCGGTACCGGTGAAGTCCTTGAACAGGGAACCCAGGGGAGACGGCGAGTCGAAGGGATGTCCACCGATCGCGATGAATCCTCCGAGCACGATCAGCAGAACAAAAAAGCTGCGATACCTCCACTGCACCAGCGCCGCGCCGAGGAGCGCCAGCACCACGAGACCGAAGCTGAGAAAGAGCAACCACACTCCCTGCGTGTACTCGATGCTCGGCTCGATCCACTGACCGAATTTGTCGTTGCCGTAGAAGAACCAGTAGCCGAGTCCACGCAGCACTTCCGGTGCGGTCGAGGCCGATGCCACCGTCTGGTAGGTCTCCGTGTAGCGGGTGACCGGGAGGCTGTAGCCGCCCTGCAACACCAGGCCTGCGATCCACCACAGCGAGACACCGAGGCTGAGCACGCCGACACGAAGCGCGGCAGTGACCCCCTGCCGGGTCGTGATGGAGCGCTCGGCGAAGCGGGCGTGAAACAGCCAGGCCACCGGAGCCAGCCCGACCAGCACGAGTGACGTGGCGTTCACCGAACCGACCGTGAGAACCACGAGCGCGAACTGGGCGGGATGGCGCCAGCCGCCGGACCGCGCGGCGCGGATCGTGAGCGCCAGCATCCACGGGAGACCGGCCCAAGGCAGCAGGACGGCAGAGATTCGGGCGCTGTAGTCGAGGAGGTAGGGGCTCAGCTCATAGGCGAGCACCGCCACGAGCATCCCGCGGCCCTGCCAGTCGAGGGTACGGAGCAAGAAGTGCACTCCCGCCCCCGCGGCGAACAACAGTGTGCCGAGCCAGATCCGCTGGGCGAACCAGTCGGGGCTCCCGACGGCTTCGAAGAGCCAGTAGAAGGGACCCATCGGCCAGAGGTAGCCGATGTTCTGGTGGGTGACGGTTCCCAGGGCGACATCACTGTCCCAGAGGCTGGTCGCGCTGCGCAGGACTCGGCCCGGGTCGAGGTAAAGATAGGTTTTTGTGTCAGCCCCGACCGCTCCCGGGCTCGAGAAGACGACCGGGAGATAGGCGACAGCGGCCGCGATGACCAGAACAAGATGTCGCTCTACGCGGGCCACGCGATGTCGCATCGACGGCCCGTACTCGTCAGCCGTGACCGCTGGTGGTGGCGGCGAGCACCTGCAGCGTCGCGTACGCCGTACGGTCCCAGGTGAGTTCCCGGGCCTGGCGGAGCGCCGCGTCACGAAGTCGGCCCCGCAGATCGTGGTCGACGAGGAGTCGTTCGAGAGCCGACACCAATTCCTCGGACGAGTCGACGAGAATTCCACCGACGCCG
>CALCCX010000163.1 GCA_937900165.1 uncultured Acidimicrobiia bacterium
AGATTGGGGATCAAGGCCCAACGACCAGGAGCTACAGATGACTGACGTACAATTCGGCTACTCCATCTTCAGGAGAACCCGCCTGACCGGATAGCATCGCTGATCTCGGCTCTGTGGCGCGGATCGCACTGCGCCCAGCGCAGCTCGATGTCGTCGAGATCCGCGAGGAAGCCGTAGCGGCCGCGCACGCATTGCTCCCATGCCACGACGTCGACTGACCGCGTGAGCAGGCCGATCGACTCGGGCGCAAAGTCTCTCTCGACCCTGGCGTCCAGCACGTCGGACGGATCGAGCGGACCCGAACCGCGGCCGTCGTCGACGACATCACCCCACACCTTGAGTACCCAGAGCCGCCGAAGGAGGCGCTCATCCATGGGGCGGTCAGCAAGTTGGGCCAGATCGTAGACATCGCGACCGAGGGAAACTCGACGATAACGCGCGAGCTTCTCGGCGGTCGCCTCAGGAGCCGAGATCACCGGCAGCGTTGGAAGCTCGATCTCGTAGGCACGGTGAACAGGAACGGCGACGAAGCTGAGCGATTCGGGGTCGAGCACGAGCGGGCGACGGGCGAACTCAACAGATGCCACGACATCGGGTTGGCCGAGCCGTGGATGCGCCACCTGAAGAGACCAGTGTCGACCATCACCCCTGGTCGACCCGAGTGAGAATCGGAAGCCCGAGACAGAAGCGCCATCGATCACCTCACACACGTCAAGCACCGTGTCATCATCGGGTGCGACGAAGTCCAGATCGGTAGAGAACCGGCCGGAGCTGCCGAGACGGCATTTGCGCAGCGAGGTGCCGCCTTTGAGGATCAACGAGCTGCCATCCAGGAGTCCAAGTTCGACAAGCAACCAGAGCAGGTGGTCCTGTGCAACGTCAAGCAGGGCAGCGCCGTAGGTGTCCGCTCGACCGGCGCCGTGCAGGCGTACTAGCGCCTCGGTGAGCGTCGGGCCGGGCATTATGCCTTGCCGAGCTGCTGTTGCAACGGAGCGACGAGCCTGTCGTTCACGCTGAAGGCGGCCGACCACACGGTTGTCGGACCGTCACCAAAGGACACTACAGGCATGCGGTCGTTCGGCCGCCGGCCGAGGAGAGCATGCGCGTCGTCCCCACGCCCTCCACGATCGAGGAGGTACGCGGCGCGCTGCCAGGCAGAAGCTGATTGTGGGAGCAAGAAATCGGCCAGCCGTTGAAGGTCACAATCGGCGGCGAGAACGTCGAGTTGCCCAATAAGGTCCGCCCATACTCGGAACGACCCAGGCCGGGAAGCGAGCTGCACGATGAGCGCTTCGGGTCCGAACGCCGGAAGACCGTTCGCCCACCCGGTGAGGTCGAGTCCCTTCTCGCGAAGTAAGGCTGTCGTGGGACCCAGCCCTTGGGCATCCTCCCGAGACCACGCAATACGCACCAGCGAGACATGAGGACGGAGCCCATGCGGAACCCTTGCCTTGGCTGGAAGCCAGATCGCCAGAGGGCCACCATAGGCACGAGTGACATAGCCAAGGTGCCACGCCGCTACCTCACCGGCGAGAGCGAACGCAGCGTCGGGTTCGCGTGCTTGCCAGCCTCGCAGGTCCAGGTAGGGGTCAGAGGTCCGGGCCTCCCCCGCCGGCACGAAAGCCCACACACCCTTCAGGTGGAGCGTCGACAGCCAACCGAGCTGCTGAAGGTCCGAGACCGTGTCGTCCACGCTCCGAGCGCTCCCCAGCTCGGCGAGGTAGCGGGCGAGGTCTTTGCGGGTGACCACTGCTGGGCGGTCTTGGGAGAGGCGGGCCACAAGGCCCGCGGCCCAAGGCGGAACGGGACGCGCAATGGTGGGATTTTTTGCCATCGTCTCACTCTCCTCACTTAATATCGTACCCGAATCTACCTCTTTAGAGGGAATTTTCGGGATAGAAGTTAAGTAACTTCGGAGTCATCATTGTCCAACTCCAGGACCTAAAGGGTGGTCCGCGACCACACCGCGTCCACGACAGAAGGAGAAATAGCCGGATCGAACACAGACCGTTGAGTGGTGATCGCCCTTGCACAACATCGGGTTTCCGCCGGGCGTCATCGTCAAGAAATTCTCGAAAATCCGACAAACCACTGTCGCATCGGTGTCATAGATTGGGTGTCAAGGTCCAACGACCAGGAGTTATGGATGACTGACGTACAACTCGGCTACACAATTTTCTACGTCGATGATGTCGCCGCAACACTGCGGTTCTTCGTCGAAGCTTTCGGACTCGAGCAGAAGATGCTGACTCCTGAGGGGGACTACGGCGAGCTCGACACAGGTAAGACGACACTCGCCTTCGCTTCGACGGATCTCGCCTCTGCCAACCTGGAGGCCGCCGGAGGGTTCACCAAACTCGAGGCCGACACCCCACCACCCGCCGCTTCGATCACGCTCGTCACCGGAGACATCGAACCGGTGATGCGCGACGCTCTCGACGCCGGAGCCACCCTCTATGTCGATCCGGTCGACAAACCGTGGGGGCAAACAGTCGCCTACCTCAGGGACCCCAACGGCATCCTCGTCGAGATCGCGACTCCGGTCGGATGACAGCCAAACCCACCAAGATCGAGCGGGTGAACGCCTGGTGTGCAGCGCTGCCGGCCGCCACGCTCAAATACCCCTTCGGAGAGCAGACCGCCGTCTTCAAGATCGGCGGCAAGATCTTCGCCCTCGCTGCGCTGGACGCCGAGCCGAACTTCATCACCCTCAAGGTCCCGCCAGAGGACGGAGAGGCGCTTCGCTCACAGTACGACTTCGTTCGTGAGGGCTACCACATGAACAAGCGGCATTGGATCACCATCGACCTGGTTGTCGACGTGCCAATGACAGAAGTGCACGAACTCATCCAAGACTCGTTCCACCTGGTCGCCGCCAGCCTCCCCAAGACAAAACAAGCCGAACTGGGCCTGCGAGATCTGTGATCTGGCCCGTGGATTGCCGCCTCTCGCTTAGCGCTGCCTGGTGTCGGTGTCAGTCCATGTCGAGAACGAGGTGATCCCTGGGTGTCGACTCAACCGGCGGCCAGCGGATAGTAGTTTGGGGGAATGACGTCGTAGAGCGTGATGGTCGTGTCCGGGTTGGTGGCGTCTATCAGGCGGATGTCGCGGTTGAAGGAGAGAAGGGCTATCCACCAGATCGGAAGAGCGTCGTGTCGGGGACGAGTGTAGATCTCGGTGGTCGTCGTATCCT
>CALCCX010000164.1 GCA_937900165.1 uncultured Acidimicrobiia bacterium
CAGCGGCTCGTGAATCGGCTGATCGTGGATATGCCAATCGGATTCCTCGAGTTGCTCGGTCCGGCGCTAGTAGGGGTGGCGGCCGCCGTCATCGCTGCCTGGGTACCCGCCCGCACCGCGGCCAGAGTCCCCGCGACAACCGCCCTGCAAGGACGAATGCCGCTGCACGCCCCCCGCCGCTGGGTAGCACCGGTCGGACTGGGGCTGGCCGGGTTCGGAGCCTTCCTGCTGGTCGTCGCCAGCACGGCTGAGAGCGAATCCGGTGTGATCCAGGGCGGGCTCGGTGTGATCCTGATGATCGGTGGTTTCGCCCTGCTGGCAGGGCCAATCGTGGCATGGTTGGGACGAAGGGCCGATCGGCTACCCGCCACGCTGCGCCTGGTAGTCAGGGACTCGGCCCGCCAGCGGACCAGGGCGGCCACCGCCATCGCGGCGACAATGGTGGTGCTGGTGGCTCCCGTCGTCATGGGGATCGGATTTCGCACTGACCAGGCCCGCCAGCAGATATACGGCCTCCCAGACGATGGCCGGCAGGTATACGTCGGTCCGGAGAATCTCGGACCCGGACCTGGCCCGTCCGCCGAGGACGTTGCCACCGTCTCGCGGATATTGCCGGACGCGGTTCAGATCCCGATCTCGCTCTACCGTGGCCAAGCCGTACTTTCGGATGGCGCCGATCAACTGGCAGAGTTCCGAGCGATTCTCGAGTCCTACCAGAGCCCGGGCGCGCTCGGGGTCGCCCTGGCGACACCTGAACTCCTCGCGGCCCTCGACACCGGCCTGACAGACGCGCAGATCGAGGACGCGGGGGCGATCGTACTCGGGGTGACTGGCCGGAGGGTCGACGTCGCCTTGGGGGAAACCACGCTCTCGGCCCTAGAAGTGCCCACCCCCGTTCTCAGACATAGCTTCCCACGTCTACTGGTGACCGAAGCGGTAGTCAACCAACTAGGCCTCGAACCGAGTTTCAGCGCAACCTTGTTCGTCAACGAGACACCCTTGACCGACAAGGAATACCTGGAGGTGACCCAGCTCGGGATTTCGCTTTCTGTCGGGGACCCCCCTGGCCTGACTATCGGTCAAATCGTGCTCATTGGCATGGGTGCAACACTTGTCGTAGTCCTGCTGATCATCGGCTTGGTGACGGCGCTGTCGGCTACAGAATCGGATCATGATCTGCGAACCATGGTGGCGGTAGGCGCGCCTCCGAGGGTGCGGCGGCGGTTCCTCGGGACTCAAACCTGGTATTACACGCTATTTGCGGCCTTGCTTGCCACCCCGCTCGCCCTGTTGTTGTTCAAGGTGTCGACCAATGACTGGGGGCTGGAGATCGGCCCCCTCGGTACGAGACCGTCTGACAGCATCGTGGTGCCGTGGCCCGAGATAGGGGTGGTCGTGGTCGCCATTCCCCTGGTGGTCGGCCTGATCACTGCCGCGGTGGTGCGATCGGCCGCCACGGTGGCTCCTCGCCGAGCAGGCTGATCCTGCCTCGTGCTCAGGCCAACTGGTAGCTGCCGGAGGTCGTAACAACGTTCGGAACTCGTCCGGTCTCCTCGAACCACAGAAAGGCGGGGGCCAGCTCGTAGGTCCAAAAGTCGGACCACTGTCCGCGGGCGTGGAGTTGGAGGTTTGCCTCGGTCATCCGGAAGGGGAAGCAGTGCACCGGCACGATCGCTCCGTCCGCCGTCGCCGACTCGACCGGCCCGTAGACCTCTTCGATGGCCTCGTCACCGATCGCGTAGCAGCCCACCGACTGCTCACCGCCGTGGATCATCAGGTGGCTGCCGGTTCGACCGTGATGGCGGTCGAAGGCGTTGGGGAAACCCAGGTCGAGGCTGCGATGAAACTTTGAGGACGGGTTGAGACTGTCAGCCGTCAACTCGTAGAAGCCCTCAGGCGCCTGGCAATCTCCCTCAGCCAGCTTGGGCCCCAGCCCACCCGACCAGGCGAGAATCGCATACGTGTTGGCAAGCTGAAACGGGCCTGCGTCCGACATCCAAACCTCGAGGACAGACTCCTCCTTGAACGTACGCAGGTACAGGCTCATCGCAACAGACCGCCGAACTCGGGGCGCTGACGGTCGCTGGCAACGCGGGCGTTGCTTGGCGAGGCTGTGAACCCAGGGTTGTACCCAGGGTTCGCACAGATCACACCGGTTCCAGCGGTTGGTGGGGTTTGGGGGGCAGGTCGATGGTGATCTTGTCGCCCACCAAGACCTCGCCTCCTTCGAGCACGACGCCCATGATGCCCGAGAGACGAACCAGGCGGCCCTGCTCGTCACGATCGAGCACCGCGCTCATCAGGCCTTCCTGGAGACCGTTGAGTTGGTGGCACGGGTTGCGCAGGCCGGTGATCTCCACCAGTGCCGTCGATCCCAGCCGCACTTTCGTGCCGATCGCCAGGCCCAGCAGGTCGATGCCCCTCGTTGTCACATTCTCCCCCATCGCCCCAGCCGCCACCTCGTAGCCCCGACCGCGTAGGTCATCGTGGAGTTCAGAGTGGAGCAGGTGGACCTGTCGCAGATTGGGCTGATCGGGGTCGCGCTCGACCCGGGAGAGATGCTGTACTTTGGCGCCGGCATGAGCATCGCCCTCGACTCCTACGCCGGCGATCAGGGTGATCGTTTCCACCGCATCCTTGCTCATCGAATGCGTAGCGCTCCGATGCAGCGAAACCACGACTCCACTGAGCCTCAAAGAAGCTCGGCGATCTGAACCGCATTGAGGGCGGCGCCCTTGCGCAAGTTGTCGCCGACCGCCCACAGGTTGATGCCACCATCCTCACCGATGGTGCCCCTGACCCGTCCGACCAGCACGTTGTCCACCCCAGCGGTGTCGAGCGGGGTGGGGGTTTTGTCCTCCCACAGCTCCACCCCAGGCGCATCACCCAAAGCCGCTCTGGCGGTGGCCGCGTCCAGCGGCCGATCAAAGAAGATGGACGCCGCAATGCCGTGACCAACCATCACCGGAACTCTGACACAGGTCGGTTCGACCGCGATGTCCGGTGCATCAAGGATCTTGCGAGTCTCGTTGACCAGCTTCCATTCCTCATCGGTGTAGCCATGCTCGGTGACCGTTCCTGCCATCGGCAGCACGTTGAAACCGATCGGCCGCTCGTAGAGGCCTTCGGAAGGGTCAACCCAGCCACCCTTGGCAAGGGCGTCACGATCTTTGATCAGCGCGGCAGCCTCATCAGCCAGTCCTTCCATGCCCGCCATACCAGAACCAGAAACGGACTGATAGGTGGTGGCGACCATACGACGGATGCGGTGGGTACGGTGCAAGGGACCAGCGGCCATCATCAGCACCATCGTGGTGCAGTTCGGGTTGGCGATGATGCCCTGATGATCAGCGGCGGCGTGATCGTTGACCTGGGCGACCACCAGCGGCACGTCAGGATCCATCCGGAACGCCGAAGAATTGTCGACGACCAACACGCCTTCCTCAACGAACCGAGGAGCGTGCTCCTTCGAGCGGGCCCCTCCCGCACTGAACAAGGCGATGTCCATCCCGGCCGGGTTTGCATCGACGAGGTCCTCGACTTCGATCTCACCCCACCTTGTCGAGACCTTCTGCCCTGCGGAACGCGCAGAAGCCATCAGGCGCAACTCGCCGACCGGGAAGTTTCGCGCTTCGAGAATGGACAACATCGTGCGGCCGACTGCGCCGGTCGCTCCGACAACTACGACATTTCGTTCAGCCATCTGCACCAATCTCCTGGGTGATCATCGGGGGTTCGAACTCATCGTGCAGTGCCCTGACCGCGTCTTCCACCTTATCGCCGCGCACTACGCAGCTCACCCGAATAGTCGACGTAGAAATCATCTCGACGTTGATTGCAGCATCAGCCAGCGCCCTGAACACTCTGGCCGCCACGCCAGGGTGGGACTTCATCCCGGCCCCGACCAAAGAGACCTTTCCTATCGCCTCGTCGACGTCCACTCCGCCTGCCCCGAGCTCATCAGCGACTCGCATGGCTATCTCTCTGGCGTTGGCGGTATGCGACCGCGGAACGGTGAAACTGATGTCGGTGCTCCCGTCGCTCGAAACGTTCTGAACGATCATGTCGACATTGACCCCGGCCTCAGCGAGCGGCTCGAATAGCGCCGCTGCCACTCCAGGCTGATCAGGGACGGCCTGCACTGTGACCTTGGCCTCCGAACTGTCGTGGGCCACGCCGCTGATGATCGCTTGTTCCATCGTTTTCTCCTTGACCCAGGTTCCCTCGCCCTCCCTGAAAGACGAACGCACATGTATCGGTATGTTGAAGCGCCGCCCGAACTCGACCGACCGGCCCATCAAAACGCCTGAGCCGGAGGCCGCCAGTTCCAACATCTCATCGAACGAGACCTCCTCGAGTTTGCGAGCGCCTGCCACGATTCTCGGGTCGGCCGTGAACACCCCGTCGACGTCTGTATAGATCTCACACACGCTCGCCCCATGAGCAGCCGCCAGGGCCACTGCTGTTGCGTCGGAGCCACCCCTGCCCAAAGTTGTGATCTCTTTGGATTCGGGGTCCACTCCCTGAAAACCGGCGACGATCACGATCTTCTGTTTGGCCAAGCCATCCTTTACACGGGTCCCGCGGATCTCGGTGATCCTGGCTTCGCCATGCGTGTCGTCTGTGAGGATGCCTGCCTGAGAGCCAGTCAGGCTCACTGCCCCGATCCCGAGATCGCTGAGGGCCATTGCCAGCAAGGCCATCGATATGCGTTCGCCTGCTGTGAGCAACATATCCATCTCGCGGGCGGGAGGGTCATTGCTCACCTCGGTGGCCAGCCGGATCAGGTCATCGGTGTATTTGCCCATCGCTGAGACAACCACGATCACATCGTTTCCGTCCCGGCGGGTCGTGGCCACCCGGCCCGCCACGTTCCGGATACGAACGGGATCACCGACAGACGTCCCGCCGTACTTCTGAACGATCAGCGACATATAGGCCAAGTCATGGTCGAACCAGTGTATTGCGAGCCAGACCGATCTCAGCGCCGACGGCGCATCTAGCATCCAGGTCATGCCTACCGAGAAACGAGAACGGCAACGCCTGAATCGCGAGGCGAAGCAAGCCGCCGAAAAGAAACAGCGTCGCCGGACCACCTGGCGAAAATCGAGCGTGCGCTATGGCGGCCTGCTGGCAGTCTTTCTCGGAGTTTTTGCTGTCCTAGGCCTATTCGGGGGTGATGACGAAACGCCGGCCGGCCCGGCAGCGGGTCCCTCGAGCTATCAGGATTTTCGTGCTCAGTCGGTCGCATGCGACGGGTCGGAGCCTTCCGCCCTCGTCCTCCAGAGCTTTGATGAACCACAAGACCAAGCTCTCAGCGGCACCGTGACAGCGACGATCTCAACCTCCTGCGGAGAAATCGAAATCGAGATGGACGCAGATGCGAATCCCGAAACCGTCAATAGCTTCGTGTTTTTGGCTCGCGAAGGCTATTTCGACAGCACAGCTTGTCAACGAATGGTCAGCGGGTTCGTGCTTCAATGCGGCGATCAGACCGCCAGCGGGCTCGGAGACCCCGGCTATATCATCCCGGATGAGCTGCCCGAAGATGGTTTCGTATACGAGCCAGGGGTCGTCGCGATGGCCAACTCTGGACCCGGCACAACAGGGAGCCAGTTTTTCATTGTCTTGGGAGACAATGAGCTCGAATCAGATTTCTCAATTCTTGGCAGAGTTGTCGGATCGCAAGACACCCTCGGAGCGTTGGCCGGGGTTCCCTTGGGTCTGGGTCCTGGCGAAGTTCCGGAGCTGAGCGCGCCGCTGGAGTCGATCTACATAGAGGGCGTCACAATCTCAGAGTGAGCCCAATCCGGCTCGCTCATCCGACGCAGACGATGCTCATAGTCGACGGCACCGAATACGATGCAGCCTCCTCCAGACTGAGAACTCAATGACCCTTGCACCGCTCCGTCGGTTCGCCGCGTTGGCCACTGTGCTCCTCATCGGCAGTGCATGCGGATCGAGCGGCGAGGCAACGGACTCGAACACCGATCCGGATGGAGCCACCGCGCCCCAGGCTTCTGAGCAGAGCGAGAGAGCCGAAGGCCTCAGCAATAATCCCGCCGCATGGGTCCTCGAGGCGATCGGACCAGCGGCGGCCGACGGTGATGTTGTTTCTCTCGCCGATCAGATCGGCAAGCCGTTGGTCATCACGTTCTTCGGACCCAACGAAGCATCGGATTCGGATCTCGCCGGCAAGCTGTCGGTCGCCGGAGACGTAGGGCAAGAAGTCAGCTTCATCGGAATCTGGCTCGGCGAGGCTGAAGAGATCGCCGCCACCATCGAGCGGTCCGGTATCGGCGGTTGGACACTGGCGGCCGATTCCGAAGAGGACGGCCTGCTCGCGGCCATGAACGCGAGTGGAACCCCGATCACCGCTTTCTATGACTCCACAGGCGAATTCCTGGGAATCCAAGGCTCGCCGATCGACGAACTCACGTTGCGCTCGGCGCTATTCCAACTCTTCGCCATCGGAGAGGCCCCTCCCACGCCTCCCGCCGATTACGCTGGATTCCGGGCCCAGCCGACCGCATGTGGAAGTGCCCAGCCATATCCGGTTGAGATCCTCACGTTCGAGGCTGCGGAGTCCCAGGGCCTGAACGGAACCATCAACGCGATCCTCTCGACATCTTGTGGAGACATCGAACTAACGCTGGACGTGGAGACCTATCCGGAGACAGTCAACAGTTTCGTGTTCTTGGCCAGGGCCGGCTACTACGACGGAATCGTCTGCCATCGACTCGTCTCCGGTTTCGTGCTCCAATGCGGTGATCAGACCGCCACCGGTACCAGCGGACCCGGATACACAGTGCCGGACGAATTCCCTGAGGACGGATTCGTCTACGAACAGGGCGTTGTGGCAATGGCCAACGCCGGAGCGGGCACTACAGGCAGCCAGTTCTTCATCATCATCGGCGACGGCTCGTTCCTGGACAACACGTTTTCCATCCTCGGCACCGTCGTCGGTTCCGAAGAGGCCTTGGCAGCCCTAACGGCCGTCCCCCTTGGCTTGAGTGCCCGCGGCGAGCCAAGCGTCCCGCTGGAAACCATCTACCTGAACAGCGTAGAGATCGGCGAGTAGCCGACCACAGCCACAGCCAATTGTGCTTGTTCGGTTGTGAGGTCAGGGTTGGGTGAGGTCGGCGGTCATTACCAGTTGGCCGCTGGATTCTGCGCCGGCGCCCTCTTCTTGAATGGTGACCGTGAGGGTTGGATAGTTCGCGATCGAGACACCCGACCACAACACGATGTCGCTTCCGTCCGCCCTGGCGTGAAAGGTCCCTACGGTGACGGCGCCGCTTTCACCCTTCATCCAGGCCTGGTAATAGAAGCCCTCAGGGGCTGGCGGCAGACCTTCAACATCGAGTTCGATCGAAACGCCAGATGGCGTGTTCTCAATCGTGACGATTCCGGTGGCGAGCTGGGCCAGTTCGGTTCCGGCGATCTCGACGGAATAGCCATCCCCGCCTCGGAACAGACCAACGGCCACCACCACGGCCAGCGCCGCAGCGACGCCCGCTGCGAAGGCAATGGAGCGAGACGCCAACGACCGCCGAGGTCGGCGTCGGTGCCCTGACAGCGATGCGACGTTGGGCGCGGCCACCTCGACGATCTGGCGGACCACCTCATCTTCCAACACCTCTGGTGGGGCCTCCCACACGACACCGTCGCCCAGAAGTGCTCGAAGATGGCCCAACTGGCGATGCTCGCCGTCGCTGAGTGCTCCATCCTCGCCTTCCAAGAAAGCTCCGAATTGTTCGTCAGTAGGCATGAGCGCCTCTCCAAAGCACCATTGTGACTGCTCGTCGACTGTCAGTACGCAACAACGGCACATTTAGTTCACGATTTTCGACAATCCCATTCATGGCGCAACCTCAACAACATGTCGTAGGAGACGGGCGAGCCGCTGGTGGGCCCGATGGGAGCGAGATTTGACGGTTCCAACCGGGACGCCGAGCCGGCCGCCGATCTCCGGGTGAGCCCACCCTTCACCATGCGAGAGCCTGACCACCTCCCGCTCTTCGACGCTCAGCTTGTCAATGGCGCTGCGGACCTCCCAAGCCTCCCAGGTCTGCTCGATACCTGGCGAACTGACGGCCACTTCGACCTCCTCGTCATGGGCTGATTGGGTCGGTCGGCTCTCCTTGCGGTAGACATCAATCGCCGCTCGTCTGGCGATCGCGTAGAGCCACGGAGCTATCTCGCGCTCCGGATCGAAGGTTCCGGCGGCCTTCCAAGCGTTGAGAAAGGTCTGCTGGACCGCCTCGGCAGCTAGGTCTCGATCACCGAGCACGCTCATCGCCACTGTCATCACCGCCCTCGAGTGTCTGCGATAGACGGTCCGCACTGCTTCCTCATCCCCATCGCGGAAGCGCTCAGCCAACTCCGTGTCCGTCATCGTGTCGGATTCTTGCAGCGTCTTTCCCGAAGCACGATGTAGTCGAGTCTGCCCACCTTGCATTGGTCGCTGAAGAAAGCGCGAACCGAACGAGACCTACCCCCGTATAGAGGGGCGTCAAGAGATACGTACACGAAGGAGATCGGAAGAGCACACGTCTGAACTCCAGTCACACTGATATATCTCGTATGCCGTCTTCTGCTTGAAAAAAAAAAAAGAAAAAATACAGATTCTCAAGGAAGCAATAGAC
>CALCCX010000165.1 GCA_937900165.1 uncultured Acidimicrobiia bacterium
GCCGTGAGCATCTCTGCGACCATTGTCGGGATCGGTCCGTCGATGGACTGGTTGTCGAGGAACCTCGTGCCGTCGCCCAAGGGTTCGCCGGTGGTTGTTCGGGCTCTACCTCCTCGAGAGATCAGTCCAGAATTGTGATAGTCTCACGCTGTGCGGGATAGTCGGCACTCATGGTGATCTTAACAGGGTCCGCTGGAAGCAGGAGGTTGCCCATGCGAGATTGGCTACAGCACCAGTCGAAGGTTGGATGGCTCATTGGTGGGGTCGTAGGCGGCCTTATGGGGCGACTGGTCGCCTTCTACTCGATACGACCCCGGTTTTGCCCTTTCAACGCGCTTGAGCGCGACCAGGGATTCGCGTGTGACCTCCGCATCGCCGTGTACCTCTGGCTACCGTGGCTCGCCGCCGCCGGTCTAGCCCTCGTCGGCGGTTGGGCGCTTGGCAAGATCGCGAAACAACGAACCGATGCTGCCGCCTCGGCGAGCTAGGAGACATTTCCTGTGTCGGCGTGGCCCCCACCGGCGACGTTGTTTTGACGACACCAATCGTCATCAGATACTGAACCAGAGCTGAACGGCCCGTACGACCAAAAAGCAAGAGGCGACACTGCTGGTACACCCGACATCGCCGGGCAGGCTCAAAGGTAGTGCGCGCAACCCACCCTCGGGCGTCGGTCAGAGGCTGCAATAGGCAAGATCCGATCACTTGTCAGACCGCGTCTCCGGCTAGCGTTTTAGGAAGCCCGAGCTTCTCTGGAGCCCGTCCGTCGACTCGGCCGGATAGCTATGAGGAACACAAGCCCGACAGCAACCAAGCCCATTGCTGGTGGCAGGATTCGGTGGGCAGTCAGCACAGTGCCGCAAACGTCAGGGAGGGGACCGAAGAAGTCGAAGCAACTGAGGAACTCACGGCGCAGCCGCGGTAGGAGGTAGTTGGCTGTGAGTTCGTGCACGACCACATAACCGACCAGAGCGGCCAATGCGACACCAACCCAACGTCGGGTCCGCCACTCGAGCAATCGAGCAACCCATCTAGGCATGGCGAACCTGAATCGAGCCCTGGGCGGGATCCCCCTGTCATCAACCACGTCTGCTCCCCTTCAATAGCCCCTGCAGCAAGGCTATCACCGCCCCCGGGGCGCGAGTCCAGCGTTCACCACCCACGAGCGGGCGGGCAGCCGCGATCAGGCAGGGACGAACAATAGGCAGTTGCCCGAACGTCTCGGCTTCACAGAAATCGGGTGGAGACGGTTCCGCGATGACGAGGGCCTATGTCCGAAGCTGGCCCTCAACCAGGCGTCGTTCACCACTGCCGATCCACTGGCCAGGTATGAGTGTGTCGGGAGAGCCAACTCAACCAGATCCTTGGGGACAAGTGGCTGATCCAGACGCAGGCACCGCTCGTGATCGGGACAGCGGTGTGGCGGCGATCGAAAACAATTCTGATCCGAACGGTTTTCTTGCAGTTGTGCCGTTCCTGTTGGGATCGATTGCCGTGTCACGCTTCTTCGATGGCCGGTGCCGCCGCATCGGAGCCGAAAACCTCGGTACGAGCTGGCTCGAGGATATCTCGCTGTTTCCAATCCCCCACGTGACCTGCACGATCCGCGGTATCGGCGGCCCAGAGACAGGAACCATATTGACCGACTGGGGCACCCCGGTGTGGCCATCCCTCGCCTACCTGCCAACGATTCTCATCGTGGCTTGGGGCATCTACAGCGCCGCACGCGTCTACTTTGCCCGAGCGAATACACAGAGTTCACGAGCGAGATAGTCGGTGCCACGTTCTCGAGACGGAATGTCGGCCAACGTCAGATTGAACGAGTGTGTCGATCCAGGCGTCCGCCGGTTTCCAGATCATCCGGGCAATCATGGCGCGCACTTGGGCTATCTCATCTGGAGTGAGGTCGGAGAAGTCCCGCTTGCCCAACTTCTCGGCGTAAGACCCGCCGAGTTGGTCGGAGACCTCTTCGGAATCGTCGTCATCGACCGATGGCGGTTCGGCTCCCAGCACAGATCGGAAGAGCACACGTCTGAACTCCAGTCACACTGATATATCTCGTATGCCGTCTTCTGCTTGAAAAAAAAAAATTAAAAAAAAAAAAAAAAATAAGTCACACACCTCAACAAAGAGAAATACTTCACCTCAACACTGCAATGCACGACATCCACACCTCAGCGAATAAC
>CALCCX010000166.1 GCA_937900165.1 uncultured Acidimicrobiia bacterium
ACCGTCTGGTACAGGCGCCTGGTTGCTCGACAGTTACACGGAGGGGCAGAGCGTGAGGTTCTCGCGTAACCCCGATTGGTGGAGAGGCCTAACTGTCCTCGACACGATCGAGCTTCAGCAGTTCGATCAGACCGACGTAATGGTCACCGCGCTCCAAGATGGTTCGATCGACGCTATCCAGCAGTTCACCGTCATTGGTGGCGAGGGCATTCTCGACAACCCGGACTTCGTTGTCCGTGAAACTGAGGCTGCGACCCATCGCCAGGTCTGGTTCAACACCCAGCGAGGCCAATTCACTGATCCCAGAGTTCGCAGGGCCATGGCGCTCACCTTTGATCGTGAGGAAATGGTCGCCCTTCTGTTCGGCGGCCGCGCCCGTATAGGCAACGATCACCCGATCATCTCGAAACTCCCGTTCTACGACCCAGACGCGGTGCCGCAGCGTGAGCGCGACATCGACCAGGCTCGTTCGTTGCTTGCCGACGCCGGAGTCGATGGGTTGTCGACGGTCATCAACCATGGTGACATTCAGGAGATCCCCGACCTTGCCGCCATCATCCAGCGCAATGCGGTTGATGCCGGCTTTGAAATCTCGGTGAACCAGCATCCGAACTCGACGTTCTACGGCGACAGTTGGTGTCCGGAGAGCGCCGACGGCGAGGCTCCCTGCTTCAACTCCGACGAGTTCGGCATCGTCGACTGGGGTCACCGCCCGACTCCAGATGTGTTCCTTACATCTGCCCTTCAGACCGACGGCGTCTGGAACGCCTCGGTGTATGCCAACGCAGACTTCGACGCACTTGTCACGGAGTACCAGAGTGCGATTTCGGTGGAGGCCCAGACTGCTGCGATCAGCCAGATCCAGAAGCACCTCTGGGACGATGTGCCGGCTTCGTATCCGTACTTCTTCAACTTCCTGTCAGCCAGCAGGAAAGAGGTCGACGGACTGGTGCCTACAGCATTGGGTCACTTGATTCTCAGCGCAGCGTCGGTGTCAGACAGTTAGGCGTCAAGTGGATCGCCGGGAGGCATCGCGCTGGCCGGGGCCCAAGAGTAGGGGCGACGCGTGGCAAGATTCATAGTTCGGCGCCTCGGCCTCTCGGTCGTGACGCTGTTCATTCTGCTGATCATCGTGTTCATGCTCACCAGCGTGTTTCCAACCGACCCGGCCAGAAAGATCGCGGGGCCGTTCGCTTCGGAAGAGACCTACGAGCTGATTCGAGACCGAATAGGCGCGGACGACCCCAAGATCAGCCAGTTCCTCACCCTGCTGAAGAACACGGTGACGTTCGACTTCGGTGATTCATTCGAACTCGACACACCGGTGCGGGGTTTGTTGTTTCCCGCGCTCGGCCGATCGGCTTTGTTGGTGGCCTTTGCGCTGGTGCTCACCGTCCCCATCAGTATCGCGGGCGGGATTCTGGCTGCGCGTAAGAAGGACACAGGCCTGGATCGCGCCATTGTGACGATGGGTGTGGCCAGTTCGTCGATTCCGGAGTTCGTGTCGGGGATACTCTTGCAATATCTCATCGGCATCAGGCTCGGTTGGTTTCCCGCCATCGCCGATCCGCCGGACGGATCGGGTTTCCTAACCGCGCTCAACCACCTGGTCTTGCCGGTTCTCGCCATCTTGTTTGTCTATTTCGGCTACATAGCTCGTATGACCCGTGCCGGCACGATCGAAGCCTTCGAAGCTGACTACGCGCGCACGGCCTACATGAAGGGGCTAGGCAGCCAGAGGGTCATCAGACGTCATATCCTACGCAACGCACTGCAGCCAACTGTGGCCGTTATCGGTACCCAGATCGGCTTTTTGTTCGGGGGTCTGGTTGCCCTCGAGCGGTTGTTCAACTACCAAGGTCTCGGGAACCTCATCTTTCGCGCAGTTGACAAACAAGACCTTGCGGTGCTCCAGGCCGGCGTGGTCACGGTGGCCATCATCTACATGATCGCAACCCTGGCTGCCGACGTGATCATCGCATGGATGAACCCGCGGGCCCGGCTGGATGTGGAGAAGTGAGCGCACGAGTATGAGCGACGTAGCCTCTAGCCCCCAGGATCCAGATTCGACTGTCCCGATGGAAGCACCACCCTCGGTCGATGGCGCTGCAGAACGCAAGCAGGCCCGCAAGGAGCGGTTGCGACTGCTCTATCGCAGCCCCAGCTTCGTGATCGGAGTCCTGGTTCTCGGGTTCTGGGTGTTCTGCGCATTGTTCCCTGATCTCGTTGCGCGCTACGGACCCTTGGACGCGGTGCGCGACAGTGATGGCAACATTCTCGGTGGGCGGCTTCCCCCGAGCAGCGCAGCGTGGTTCGGCACCGACCAAATCGGACGGGACGTGTTCTCACGCACCCTCGTCGGCGCCAGAAGCGTGCTCACCATCGCACCCATCGCTGCTTCGCTTGGCGTCTTGGCGGGCACAGTTCTGGGCCTGGTCACCGGTTACTACCGGGGGCTCGTCGATGACATCATCAGCCGGATCATCGAGGGATTCCTGTCGATTCCGGTCATCTTGCTCGCCTTGTTGGCGGCCACCATGCTCGGCACCTCGCGGTTGGTCATCATCGTCGTGATAGCTGTGCTGTTCACACCGGTCGTCA
>CALCCX010000167.1 GCA_937900165.1 uncultured Acidimicrobiia bacterium
GACACACCTGGCTCGTCGGCCGAGCTGTACCGCAAGCACGACTCGAAGCGACACTGTTCGAGCTGTTCAGAGCAACGGGCGGACGCCGTACCCGTGACGAGATCTCAAGTCTCGACTGGTCCGGAGACTTTGAAGCGTACGAGGAGAACCTCGTCATGCCATCATATTCGGTGCCCGAGACATCGCTCCACGAGTAGGACCGCACTTCACGAATGACTATCCGCTCTCGTTCACGACGCGTACGTTGTCAGGATTGGCCTGTGGGCGGACGGGGGGACTCCTCGAACGAGAAGTCGACAGGAACCTACGCGGATTCCGTTTTTCCAGCCGTACACACGAGTCGGCGCAGCGGCCAGCCCCACTGTCGAGCGGCTCGGCTGAGTGGCTTCGGATTCTGCAGGACAGGCGTTCCCTTCACCAGGAATGCCACGGGTTCTCTTCGTAGCGGGGGCGGGATTGGAATCTAGGATTCGAACCGCGGCCGGTTAACTCCCCGTCTACGAAGACCGCTGCCCTGCCACGAGGCAGGAATCGACGGCAGCGCAGCGACCGACTCAAGACTTCGACCTTCGGGTTATGAGCCTGATGGTCAGGCTGAGTCGACTGCTGCGATTGCCCAGGCGAGGTTGTGGACTGGGTCTTGCGCGGCGAGGTGGAATCGCCAGCCGGTTGCGGGGGCCAGGTCTGACCACCACAATCAGCGCAGCTCGGAGATTGCTTCGCCTAGGTGGTCTGGATGGACCGGCCAGTCATCGATCATCCCGGTTAGGGCGGCCGCCGCCCACCAGGCGGCGAAACGGCCGGCTGCCGCACCGCGCCTTGGCGAATATGCGCCGCCCGATGCGCCAGCCCAGGCCATCACCGACATGGCAGCCGCCGGGTCCAGATCTACGGCTGAGGCGTTTCGCACTCCTAGCGCGGCAATTGCAGCTGTGCTTGTGCCATCCACCGCAACAACGTCGATGTTGCCGTTTGATGAATCTCCCCAAGGGCCGACCAGTGATCTGAGCCCGTCGACCGAGTCGTCGTCCGCGACTGCATCACCTGCCTCCTCCAGGTTCACAATTTGGGTGCCTGGCAGGCTCGGCATCGGGAAGTCGGCCCGGTTGGATCTGTAGGCGGCGGTCGCGTAGTCCGGTTCCCACTCTGCCACGACCAGCGGAATCTCCAGCACGTATGGGTCGATGTTCTCGGCTTCGGTTAGGTCCTCTCCTCTCATGACCCGTTCGTGAGCGGTGACCGCTCTGGCCGGCCCGGCGGGGAGATGGTTGGTGAGCTCGTCCCAGGTGTGGGTGGAGGCGGCCACCTCAGGGAGGGGCCCCAGCAGGAACCGACTTGCATCCTCGGTGACCACCGGTCCGGCGTAGTTTCCTGGTGCTTCGAGGGCGAGGCGGTAGTCGATGTGGGCGGACACCCCCCATAGTTGCTTGCCACGTTCGACCGCTGCATCGCACATCAGCCGGAGCGTGAGCATGTCCTCCCAGTCGCGACTTGCGCACAGTCCGTCGATGATGCGCAACAGTTCGTCAGGGTCGTTGCGCTCGACCGCTTCTCGGAGTTGGCTCATCAGCTGTTGGTTGCGGCCATGGTCGTCTCGGCGAATTCTGCCATCGCGGTCGCCGGATCGGGTTTCAAGAAGAAGTAGCCGGGGAGGATGATCCGAGTGGCGCCAATTTCGATCAGCCGAGCGATCTGCGAGTCGAGTTCCTTGCGGCCAAAAGGAGGACTTGCGCATAATTCCAGCGCATCGGGATCACGGTCCGCGTCGGTCGCCGCGTGGTGCGCGACCGTGAACAAACTTGCTAGATCGTCGAAGTCTCCCTTGGCCGGCCAGAAGGCATCACCCAGCCGGCCGGCCCGACGAGCCGCACCGTCCGAATGACCGCCGACCACGATTGGCACTGTGCCGTTGACCGGTTTTGGGTTGCTGGATACCTTATCGAACTGGACGAATTCGCCTTGGAACGAGGCTGCATCGCTCGCCCACAATGTCCGCAATACTTCGATGTATTCGTCTGTTCTGGCGGCCCGTCTTTCGAAGGGCACACCCAACGCGTCGAACTCCTCCCGAAGCCAGCCGATCCCTATTCCCAGGTCGACGCGGCCGCCAGAGAGGGTGTCGAGGGTGGCGACCTGCTTGGCGATCACCAGCGGGTTGTGTTCGGGAAGGAGCAGGATCCCGGTGGCCAGACGCAGCCTGGTGGTTGCCGCCGCCACCCAGGTCAGCCAGATCAAGGGATCTGGGATAGAGGTGGAGGGTTCGCCGGCCATCTTGCCGGAAGGGGCGTACGGATAAGTGGATGAGTACTGCTCAGGCCAGATGACGTGCTCAACGGTCCACAGCGACTCGAACCCGGCCTCCTCGGCAGCGGTCGCGTATGCGGTGGCCCCCTCCGCGGTGGTCATCCACCCGGTGTTCGCGTAACAAAGCCCAAACTTGGTCATGCCGGGAGCGTAACGGAGCTAGGGAGCGTTCCTTAGGCTCTACTGCGGATATATCCGTGCTACAGCCGAAAGTTCCAGGAACCTGGTTGCTTTGAGCGAACTCTCGGCTCGGCTGCGGATATATCCGTGTTAGAGCCTAAGGTTGCCGACCCCACCGCCCCGTCGCTGCTAGATCGTGTGGGTGGTGAGGTGGTTGTAGAGGGGGGTGCATTGGGCTAGCAGCGGTTCGAGGTGCGGGGGGAAAGGGTCGGTCTTCTCCCTATAGGGTGTGAAGCCGGTGGAGGCGTGCACGCCGGCATACCAGTGCGGTGCCCAGACGCCGTCCTCCGGAATTGGGCCGGCCGGCCAGGACAGCATCGCCTCGTCAAACTCGATGCCGATCCTCTCACACAAGGCTGCGAGAGTACCCGGCGGGTCGAGCAGCAGACGCTTGGAGTCCACAACGAGCGGCGGTTGCCCCGAGCCGACGATTGCGTCGACCAGTTCGACTTGGGTCGGCAGGCTGGTCCCCTCGAGTGTCGGCTCAGGGAGCTGGCGGGCCAGCGAAGGCAGCATCTCGGCAGGGTGGCGGACCAGAAGCACATTCGTGACCTCGGACAGGAACGATCGGTCGACGCCTGGAAGGTGATGGGCCATGTTCTTGAAGAAGATCACCGGTGTGGGGCTCGGCCCCAACACCACGTCATGAACGACCGCGGCCCCGTCTGCATCCTGGGAGGCGAGCACCTCGTCGCGGCCTGGATGCACGACGCCGGTCGTGGCGAGGTAGTGGGCGTAGAGCGGCTCATCCACCACGGTGGTGTCCGGTCGCTGATGGAACGAGTACATCAGCGCGGTCGATACGTTGCGCGGACCAGACCACAGGCAGATTCGGGTCGTCAACGTGACACCGAGGCGACCACCGCTTCCCGGTAGAGATAGCGCAGACGGTCGGTCATCGAGCCAGGGGTCCCATTGCCGATCGTGCGACCGTCAACCTCGACTACCGGGGTCAGCGCCCCGAACGTCCCGGTTACGAATGCTTCGTCTGCCGAGTAGACATCGGTCAGCGAGAACGGCTGCTCATGGACAGAGATCCCAGCAGCTCTGGCCACTTCCAGCACGACCCCTCTGGTGATGCCATGGAGGTTGTAGTGGCCCGTTGAAGTCCACAGCTCGCCTCTACGGACGACAAAGAAGTTGGTGGCGTTGCAGGTTGCCACCGCACCAGTCGGGTCAAGCATCAAAGCCTCGTCCGCACCAGCGTTGGTGGCCTGGATGAGGGCGATGACCTCATGCAGCTTCGAGTGGCTGTTGAGGCGCTGATCCAGAGTATCCGGCGGCGGTCGGCGCACCGTGGTGGCAAAAAGGGAGATCCCGGTGGTGCGGATCGAGAGATCTGCCTGCTTGTGTTCTGCGATGATCACGATGTTCGGACCAGAAACCACGTTGCCGGGATGTTGGGATGGGGTGCTCTTGTTGCCTCTCGTGATCAT
>CALCCX010000168.1 GCA_937900165.1 uncultured Acidimicrobiia bacterium
ATGTACGAGGTGAGTAGTGGGCGTCTATACACTCTGGGCGTAAAGGTGAGTTGAAAAACGCACTTGGGGCACTGGCCGCACCATCTTTTCTGTGTTTTGTTTTTTTTTTTTTAATGATACGGCGACCACCGAGATCTACACTCTTTCCCTACACGACGCTCTTCCGATCTGTAGACGACCGCTATCTCGGGCGCGGCGACCGAAACCAACGGCGAGGCAGCGAACGAGCCTGTGATGGCCCAACGCTTCGTGTTGCTCGCGGCGAGATCCTCCAGGAACTGTTCGGGCCTGGCGGATGCGACCCAACTTGTCGTCTGGTTGGAGTCGAGCAACGAGTAGCTGGTGGTGAGTTGGCGCAGCAGCGGCTCCCATTCGACCTGCTCGACAGGACCGCGAGGAACTCGGCTGATCAGCAACTCATCGGCCAGCGCGCTCAACAGTCGGGAGACGTAACCAGCGTCAGCGTCGATGGCGTTGGCGAGGGCGCTCACCCCGTAGGGAGGTTGCACTTCAGCGAGCGTGCGCAGCAGTGCCCACGCCCGCGGGCCGCGAATGTTCAGCCGTGTCACAGATGGGGGCGACGGGTCGCGTTGCGCCCCTTCGGTACGGAAGACAATCCCGGGTCGGTTCACCACCACACTGACGTTGCCGGTCTGATCGACGTAGTCATATCCGATTTTGGCGAGAAGCTCGCGACTGCGAGGGCTAAGCCATTCACCAGCGATGATCGTGGTGGCCTCGGGCTCGGGAAGCGCGACAACATCGCGGGGCGTGAGATCCCTGCGGACAAGAACGACCAGTTCGCCGGTGACGTCATCCGGCGAAACCACACGGATGGTGCCGCCGTCGTCGGAGCGCCGCGCGATCTCGACATGCCAATCCGGTGGCGCGAGTGAGTCGAGCGACTCTACGGTCGCGGCGAACAGACGTCGTGTTGCTTGAAGGACGGGTTTGCGTGCCATGAACAAGTCGCCGATCGAGGCAAGTCCGGTTTGCCCGGAGCCATTCTATGGAATTTGTTTAGACTACTGATTTGTTTGGAACAAACAAAAGAGATTTCTAGGCACGGCTTCTAGGGGTGGTCGGAAAAGGGGTGCTAACCACAGCGGAATCGTGGTCGTGGGGCTCGGGCCCGGCGCTGGAGCCAGTTCTGGTACTACTCGAACTGGGAATTCTTGAGGATGTGATTTTGTGTCAATAAACGCAATGCTCGGTCGGCCGCGGGCCTTGGCCCACTACCGGGCAGACCAGCCAGGCCTCTATTTCACGGGCGCCGCCACGTACCCAGGCGCCGGCATCTGGGGCGCCTCAGGCCGCAACACCGCCGCCGCAGTCATCTCCGACCTGTCCTGAAGGGGGCCTCGATCGCGTTCCGGTCGGCACGACGCCGGGGATCTGCGGCATCAGTCGGTTCGTCAAGTTCGTTCGGTGGTTGGGCATCAGCCCTGGTTAGAAGAACGTATCAGTTCGACCTGGGGCTGGTTTCGGGCACTGAATGCGTGAGGCGACATCGGGCTGTGGCCACGCTGCCTCCAGTCCGAAGCCGCCCGGTGAAGCGACCAACGGTATCGGATACCCAACCGTGTCTAGTGGGCGGGTGGGGCACCGATCGGTACTCGGACAGTGACGGTGGTTCCCGCTCCTGGTGCGGTCGCTAGGACGACCTCGCCGCTGTGGGCTTCGATGATGGCCTGAACGATGGGTAGGCCGAGTCCGCTGCCTGCTCCTGATCGGTTCGGGTTGGCCTGATAGAACCTCTCAAACGCTTTCGCGGCCGCTTCCTCGGTCATGCCGGGCCCGGTGTCGGCTACCTCGATGGTGGCGGTGTCGTGGCTTTGAGTGATGGTGACTCTGATGGGTGTTCCGGGCGGGGTGTGGTGGCGCGCATTGGCAAGCACGTTGTCGATGGCCTGGCGGAGCCTGTTCTCATCCCCGGTCACGACTGTGTCGCCCTCGTCGATCTCGAGGGTGATGGGTCGTCCCGGTTCGGCCGCCGCTGCGTCGTCGACGGCGTTGTTGACCAATCTGGTGATGTCGATTGGTATGGCGGCCAAGGACGGGTGCTGGTCGAGACGGGCGAGGAGGAGCAGGTCGTCGACGAGGGTTCCCATCCGAGTGGCTTCGGATTCGATGCGGTTGAAGGCACGGTCGATCTCTTCGGGTGATGTGGCTCCGTGGCGGTGGAGTTCTGCGTAGCCGCGGATAGATGTGAGCGGAGTTCGCAGTTCGTGGGAAGTGTCGGAGAGGAACTGTCTCATGTGAGCTTCCGATTCGGTCTTGGCATCGACGGCGGACTCGATCTGGCTGAGCATGGAGTTGAGGGCAATCGCAAGGTGTCCGACCTCGGTATCCGGTTCGGCAGTCGGGACCCGGTGGGATAGGTCGCCGGCACCGATGTGGCCGGCGGCATCGATCATGTCATCGATGGGCCGGAGCCCGGCGCGGATGGCCCACCACACCAGTCCTCCAAGGGCTACAACCGCAATTGCCCCGGCAAAGGCCAGGGTCACTGTCGTATTCTGGATAGTGGCTCGGGCGTTGTCGAGCGGGACGGCGAGGACAACTGTGAGGGCTCCGTCCTGTACAAGGGTTGCCAGTGCCCGGTAGGTGGGTCCACCGGCTTCGACCGAACCGATCTCCTCGATTTGCGCGGCACTGCCGTCGGTCGTGGTTGGGTCGAGTTGGGTTACGTTGGGGAGGGGGTCGGGTTCGTCGCTGCGGCCGGAGGGGACGGAGAACACGACCGACCCAGACGAATCGGTGATGACCGCTGCCATGTCGGAAGCAGCCGGAAAGGGGACGCCGGGCGGCCCGTCGGGGCGGGGAAAGCCAACATCCTGGTCAGCGACATCGGCGATGAAGCTGCTCCTTTCGACGAGAACCGCGTCGATCTCGCCAACTAGCTGGGCGCGGAGGATCAACACTGAGGCAGCGCCGGCGGCGAGGAGGACGACAGTGAATAGCGCTGCCACCCAGATGACGAGCTTGTGGCGGATGGTCATGGTTCGGTGCGGAGCACGTAGCCGAAGCCCCGGACGGTGTGGATTAAGGGTGGCAGGTCCTCGGTGTCGATCTTTTTTCTCAGGTAACTGATGTAGGTCTCGACGACGGCGGCGTCGCCACCAAAGTCGTATTGCCAGACGTGGTCGAGCATCTGCGATTTTGAGAGGACGCGTTCGGGGTTGAGAAGTAGGTATCGGAGCAGCTTGAATTCGGTGGGGGAGAGGTCGATTGGCTTGCCGGCGCGGGTGACCCGGTGGGCGTCCTCGTCTATGGCGAGATCGGCGTAGGCAAGGGCAGGCTTGGGTTCCAGACCGGGCGGTGCGCTGCGTCGCAGCACGGCGCGGACCCGAGCGACCAACTCCTCGAGGCTGAATGGTTTTGTGACGTAGTCGTCGCCGCCTTGGGTGAAGCCGCTAACCCGGTCTTCTTC
>CALCCX010000169.1 GCA_937900165.1 uncultured Acidimicrobiia bacterium
AGGAGGCCACGCACCGCTCACCCGCGAGCCACCCTGATGCCGTTGCCAATCACCACCAGTTCGGAGAGTTCATGGGCCAGCACCGCGACCGGGAGCGTGAACCATCCGACGAGAGCTCCGGGGACCAACACGGCCAGGATCATTGCCGACATCACGAGGTTCTGGCGCACGACGCGACGAGTGCGCCGTCCAATCTCGACCGCGTCGACAAGTTTGCGCAGATCGTCGGCCATCAGCACGACATCGGCCGTTTCGAGGGCCACATCACTGCCTGCCGCACCCATGGCGATTCCAACGCTCGCAGCCGCGAGAGCAGGCGTGTCGTTGATACCGTCGCCGACCATCCCGACATGACCGTAGGCCAGTTTCAGGGCCGCCACCGTCTCAGACTTGTCTTCAGGACGAAGCTCGGCAAAGTAGTCGTTAATGCCTACCTGGTCGGCGACCGCCGCGGCGGTCCGAGAGTTGTCACCCGTCAGCATCACCAGGCGTTCGATGCCAACAGAGCGCAACTGGAGCATCGCCTCCGCGGCATCGGGACGTACCGAATCGGAGATACCGACGACTCCGAGCACACGTTCCGCATCGGCGATGACAACGGCCGTATCACCCTGAGCTTGCAGGGCTTCGACGACTCTCGATATGTCTCCCAGGTCGATTCGACGTTCTTCCATCAGCCTGGCCGAACCCACTACATAGTCGGTGCCGTTGATGGTGGCCTCGGCTCCAGCTCCAACCAGGGATCGAAAGGCCGAGACCTCCGGCAGATCGACGCCGACAGAATGGGCGTACCTCGAGATGGCCAACGCGAGAGGATGCTCGGAGCGGCGCTCGACTCCCGCCGCGACAGCCACCAACTGTCGTTCGTCGATGTCCGCGACCGGATGAATTTCTGTGACGGTGGGTTGGGCGCGAGTCAGCGTTCCGGTCTTGTCCAGCGCCAGCACCCGCATCGCAGCCAGTTCCTCGAGGTGCACACCCCCCTTGATGAGAACCCCTCGGCGACCAGCCGAACCCATCGCAGCCACGTAGGTGACCGGAATCGAAATGACCAGGGCACATGGCGCAGCGGCGACGATGACGGTTGCCGCTCGCACGGCCCAGGTCTCCCAGTCTCCGGTGAGGGCACCGCCGATTATGGCCACCAGCACCCCTGCGACGAGCACGGCTGGCGAGTAGCGGCGAGAGAACCGACGCATGAATCGCTCACTGTGGCCCTTCTGCTGTTGGGCTTCGGTCACCAGCTGTACGATCTTGGCCAACGTATTGTCGACCGATGTTGCCGAGGCGGTCACCACCAGAGCACCTGAAGCATTGAGCGTCCCGGCGAACACCTGGTCGCCAGGACCTTTTTCGACTGGAATCGATTCCCCGGTCACTGCGGACTCGTCGACTGCCGAGTTGCCCTCGTCAACGACGCCGTCGGTTGCGACCCCCTGGCCGGGCCGCACCAGGAATCGGTCGCCGACGTCGATCTGGTCGAGTTCCACGATCTCCTCTTCGCCATTCGAAGCCAGTCGGGTCACTCGCTTGGGGGCCAGATCCATCAGTGCCCGAATCGCGTTGCGAGTCCGGTCCTCGGTGAATTCCTCCAAAGCCTCAGAGATCGAATAGAGAAAGGCCAGAGTTGCTGCCTCGCCCCACAGGCCGAGCACGCCGGCCGTCACTGCGGCCACCGCCATCAACAACTCGATTCCCACGACCTTGTGACGGATCAACACCTCGAAGCCCTCAAGGGCGAAGAACCGAAGACCCACCACCGTCCCAACCACATAGATGCCTGAGGTGACCGAACCGGTCGCTCCCGCCGGCCCGGCCAGGAACCCGATCGCCAGCAGGATCCCGGATGCGGCCGACCAGCGGACTTCGCGACTCTCCCACATGGGTTTTGCCACTTCCAAGGCTCGCCTCGCAAGGCCGGAATCTGCGCTCGGTGTCCCGGTCATGACACGGACTCTCCGTCGTAGTTTGCGCACAACTCGACCCCGTACCCGGTCTCGGCGAGCAAAAGTTCGGCGCTGCGCAGTACTTCGATCACCTCGGGCAGAGCTATGCGGTAGAACATCTGGCGTCCCTCGGCGCGTCCCACAACGAGCCCACAATCGCGAAGGCATGCCAGATGCCCTGAGACGGTGGACTGCGAACCACCCAAGCGCGCTACCAGATCCGTGACTCGAAGCTCCCCACCTGCCAACGCGGCCAGGATTCCCAGGCGCGTCCGGTCCCCGAATCCACGAAACAGCTTGGCAGCCAAACCCACATCGGTCTTCGTACTGGGCAATTCATCTCCCATCCATCGGTGCGCACCGATATCATCGGTATCAACCGATGATATATCAACCGAGCGAACTCAGACCGTTTTGAGGGCGGTGGCGATCGAGGCGGCGACCTTGGCGTTGTTGACGACCAGTTCGATGTTGGCATCGAGACTGTCTCCGCCTGTGTGTTGGGCGACGAACGCCAGAAGAAATGGAGATACTTCTTTGCCCGTTACCCGTTGTCGCTCGGCCGCGTAAAGGCCGGCGGAGATGGCCTCGGAGATGGCCTCGGCGTCGGCCTCATGCTCGGCAGGGATGGGCACGGCCACGACGGCTCCGGTCGTCATTCCCGATCTCCAGTGGGCGCGCAGGATTGCGGCGGCTGCCATGGAATCCGAGGCGCTGGCAGTGACCGGATGTACCGTGCCGGTCGTGTAGAACTCCGGAAACACCGCCGTCTCATAACCGATCACCGGAACCCCTCGGGTCTCGAAAGCCTCGAGAGTCCTGGGGATGTCGAGGATGGCCTTCACCCCTGCGCAAACCACCGCAACCGGAATCGAAGAGAGAGCGGTGAGATCGGCAGACACGTCGCCTGTGTCTCCTCGGTGCACGCCTCCGAGACCGCCGGTGGCGAACACTTCAATGCCGGCCAGATGCGCGGCGTGCATCGTTGTGGCCACCGTAGTGGCACCCAGCACCGACCCGGCCAGCGCCCAGCCGAGGTCACGAAGGCTGAGCTTGGCCACATCTGACCCACAGGCGATCTGTTCGAGCTGGGTTTCGTCGAGACCGACGCGGATCTTGCCGTCCATGACTGCCACGGTCGCAGGGACCGCCCCCTTGGCTCGAATGATGCCCTCAACCCGGCGGGCCGTCTCGATGTTGCGGGGGTACGGCATGCCATGGGCGATGATCGTCGATTCGAGGGCGACCACCGCCTGTGCGCCGGCCAACGCCTCCGCCACCTCTTCGTGTAGCACAATTATCTCGTTCATCGGCCTTTCCCTGCCTCGACGGCGCTTGCGAGGCCGGCACAAAACCGGTCCATCACCGCTTCCCATGAGTAGTCGGTCTCAGCCCGCACGCGAGCGGCCTTGCCGATCTCGACTCGGCTGGAAACTGCCAATTCGAAGGCCTCCACAAGCTCGTTGACGCTGGTGGCGACAAATCCGGTGACGGCCGGAACCACGGTTTCTGGAGCACCGCCGGACGATCCGGCGACGACCGGGATTCCGGTGGCGGCCGCCTCGAGGTACACGATGCCAAGGCCCTCGACCTCCAGGCCTGCCCAACGCGAGCGGCTGGGCATCGCGAAAATGTCCATCTCTCGATAGAGGTCTGCCAAGCCAGACCATTCGACATCTACCTCAACCCGAACCGGAATGGTCGATGTTGCCGCCCGGCGGCGAATGCGCTTTTCCAACCGGCCCTTGCCCGCGATGAGCACCTCGACACTGTGACCAAGCGCGGCGAACGTCTCGGCGGCGGCGATGACCCTCACATGACCCTTGCGAGGCACGAAACGCGAAGCGCAGCCGATCACGATCGCAGCGCCGTCTGGTCGAGGCGGAGCCGGGTAGAACACCTCGAGATCGACTCCAACGCCCAACACGACCGGCTCTTGGCCGGCAAGAGTCCCAACCCGAGCTGCGGTGAACCGGCTGACCGCGAACAGGATGTCGGCCCGCTTCAGGGTCCGACCAAGGATCTGGCGCAGGCCGGGAATCGCGGAGGGGAGCGTCACCTCTGCTCCGTGGGTGATCACCCCGTAGGGCACGCCGGTCTCGGCTCGCAGTTTCGGCCCCAGCTGGGCGAGTGGATGCGGGGCGCCATACAGCACAACATCTGGGCTGAATTCTTCGATATTGGAGCGAACCCATCGCTGCACTTTGCGGGTCGGCAGCATGTATCGGCGCCCACCACGCACGGTATTTGGTTGGCTCGGCACCCCTTCATGGAGCGGTGCCAGCACTCTGACCTCACCCTCAAAACGCTCGACGAGATTGCCCAAATACTGTTGGATCCCTCCCGCCTTGGGCGGAAAATCGTTGGTGACCAACAGCAAGCGCATGCCCAGCAGGGTAATGAGAGCCAGGAGCACCCGGAGGTGAACGAGTAGGTCAGGGTGCGGGGGTACGAAGCAATGCCTTGGACAGGAAGGCTTCGGCCCAATCGACGAGAACTCGCGAAGAGATCAGTACGCACTCGGCGTCGCCGACCCGTCCGATCGTGGTGAGGCCGGCTTGTCGCACTCCGCGTCCGATCTCGGGAAAGTGGGTGTCGAGATCGTCGCCGACTTCTGGCGCTTCGATCCATCTGCGCTCTGCTCCCTCGCCGTGTGGAAACCGCCGGACCTTGCGTCTCCCGTGAGGTACGCGGGACTCCGCGTAGTGCAACATCGTGGCGCGGTTGAAACCCACGCCCACCATCAGCACCTGCGCGTCCATCTCGTAGAGCCGCTCGAAGGGCGAGCCCTCGCCTTCGCCCCACTCCCAATCGTGTCGGGCGACAATCTCCGCCGCGTCCAGGCCTCTGGCACACACCGATACCTGCGGATGGCGGCTGCGCAGAACGTCCGGCCAGGTTCGGAACGTTTCAGCGACGGCTCCCATGCTGGTCGGAGTGACCGCCGCATCGAAGGCGGGTACATTCGCCCTCGCCTCTGGCAGGTCATCCGGATCGATCAACCGGTCCGTCCAACTTGCCGGGTCCGACACCTCGGGACTGAATGCGGGCATCAGAAGTGTCCCAGATGGACCAATGGCCTCGAGTAACGCCCGAACGAAGGTCTGCGGGCCACCCAGGACATACCCGAGACTGCTCAGTGAAGAATGCACGAGAAAGTTGCCCTCGCCCACGCCGAGGTCGACGAGTTGTGCGTGAATCGTCTTCGAGGTCAACAAAGTGGTCCCTTTCAGTGTGACAGAAGGCCGAGACCCGGCTCATCCGCCTGAATCGGGCACCCTATCGGCGGCGCGGATCGAGCGCGATGATCTCAGCTCACCCTTGAGTTTCGAACGATCGGCACAAAAATGCTCTAGCCGTAAACCGCCCGCAAGGGCGAACGAACCACTCAGGGTGGTTTGCCGGTGGTGGTGTAGGTGTGGCCTAGTTTTGTGGTCCATTGATGATCACCGTTGGGTAGGGGCCGGTGGGTCCATCCGGCGCGGTGTTTGATTCCGTGGTCGTGGCGACACAACGGGTCGAGGTTCCAAATAGTGGTAGGTCCACCATCAGCCCATGGGACTCGGTGGTCGAGGTCGCTGTCAACGGCGGGCATCCGACAACCAGGAAATACACAGGTCCGATCACGGGCCTCCACATACCTACGCTGGGCGGCGGAGGGTCGACGCCGAGTGGTCCCGCTGTGCAACAACTGGTCCGTGGCGGGATCGGTGACCGTGAACCGCCACTCACCAGAGTCTTGTTGTTGTTGTTCTGTGACCTGGCGAACAATATCGGCGATGACGGGTCCGTATCCGGCCAGCTCGCCTGGGGTGTCAGCCAACCTGGCCAATGTTTCGAGGTCGACGTGGATATCGACTATCCCCCTACCCGCTGGTCCTCTGCTGGTTCTTCCCTCCAGGAGGTCCAAGAACACGTCCGCTCGCAACTGGTCCATGGTGCGGGTTTCTTCAGCCGTCTTCAAACTCTGGGCGAGGGCATTGATCCTGCGGGTCACGGCCACAGCCCGATCTGGAGCCAGATCGAATGCGAACAGGTTGGCGGTACCAGACTCGCTCGGCTGACACACCACACGGCGACCCTCAACTGCGTCTTCGTAACGCTGTGTTGCTTCTTCGGGGTCCGCTTCGATACACAGCCGGGCCACCCGAGCCCGTAGCTGACCAGTAGTCAACCCTGGGGCCTGGTCGATGATCCGATCCACAACGCTACGGGCAGTGTCCTCAGACAGATGGGCAGTGCCATGAGCAATCGTTCTGGCCCGACGCACATCAACATCACCAGCCGCCAGAGCATCCGAAACTCGGGGCAGACGATCTTTGAGATCAACCGCGAAGGCCAGCTCGGTGTCAGCGGCCCGGCGGGTCAAACACAAAGCCACCCGGATCTCGGCTGCGGCGGATTCGTTGGCCAACTCCGGGTCGTCGTCCACTTCGCCCATGAAATCGGACACCGACGCCATGGTCTCATACACCCGGGCAGCGAAATGTGACGCCATGCGCTGCTGGGCTCGCAGTACGACGATGCGGTCATGGCCGGACAGGTCGTCTACGTCAGATCGGAAGAGCGTCGTGGAGGGAAAG
>CALCCX010000170.1 GCA_937900165.1 uncultured Acidimicrobiia bacterium
GATAGGCTACAGCACAGTTGATAGACTAGGGTGCGTAGGGTAGCAATATACGACTCGTATAGAGATGTACTGTAGTGAGGATCACGAGCAGTTCTGAAGTATGTGTACCGTTAGTAGCTATTGTGTTTTTTTTTTTAATGATACGGCGACCACCGAGATCTACACTCTTTCCCTACACGACGCTCTTCCGATCTATTCCCCCGATTTTCTCCAACTCGCCTGAACGGCGGAGAGACTCGGAGACCGTGACAGCATCGATTGGCTGGCTTGCATCAAACAGGTCGCGCATCGACTCGTAGATCGCCTGGTGGGCCGGTACATAGAAGTCTTCAGGATGAATCCTGTCCATAACCTCGCTGACAGCATCTTCGGACAACAAAACGGCACCGATGACCGACTCCTCAGCCTCTCGGGAGTGGGGCGGGGTCCGATACCCGGGTCTCATCTGATTCTCGGTCACACTTGTCATCAAATCGTCCTCATCACACAATCTGGCAGACGACCCCGACAGATTTGTGGGGTCTCGACGCGCAAGACCCCGCCGGGCGGGGAAGTCGGGTCCACCTCAGCGGGGGAAGTCAACGCAACCTATACCCGCCGATCAGGTCACCCCAAGCCAAACCCCTCTTTGTTTTTCGCGGTGGGAAACTTTGTCTAAAAGTCGCGAAGTTTCGTCTTAGAGCGCGAAGAGCCAACCGGTTTGGTGTGCATGAGGGGTCGCCAGACGCACCCTCTTGCTATAGCAACGAGAGAGGGCCCTAGGCCGGGATCACGTCCAGAGTGAGGGGGAACTGCACTTCGGGATGAACTTTGACCTGGATCTCATGAAGGCCAATGGCCTTGATCGGCTCACCAAGCTCGATCTGGTCTCGATCCAGTTCGATACCGGTGAATCGACTGATGCCTTTGACAATGTCGACAACGGCGACCGAACCATAAAGTTGACCTTCGTCGCCTGCCTGGGCGGCAAGAACGACACGACTGCCAACCAATTGGGTGGCAATATTCTCGGCAAGTTCTTTGGCGCGGCGGTCTGACTCGATACGTGCTTCTCGAATCGACTCGGCCTGTTCCAAAGCACCGGTATTTGCTTTGATGGCAAACTTCTTGGGAAGGAGGAAGTTTCGCGCATAGCCGTCGGCGACGTCAACGACATCGCCCCGCTTGCCCAACTCCGTCACATCATCGGTGAGAATCAGCTTCATCGACCGTTGCCGACATATGGAAGCAGCGCCATTTCGCGTGCGTTCTTGACTGCGGTGGCCAACTTGCGCTGGTCACTCGGACAAAGACCGGTCACCCGCCGGCTGCGGATCTTTCCCCGGTCGGACAAATATTTCCGAAGAGTGGACGTGTCTTTCCAGTCGGCCACGGCGCCGGCACAGAGCTGGCACGGTTTCGGTTTGCCACGTCGAAAATCCTGACGACGACCTCTTACCGCACCCCGAGGGGCCCTCTTGTTTTTTCTACCCATTCGAATAACTCCTAGAAGGGGGCCTCGTCGGGCCCATACTCATCACGAGCGGCCGGCGCTGGCGTCTTGTCTCCGCCTCCGCCGCTTTTGTTCTTGTTGCCCCAGTCGTCGCTTCGCTGGGTTCGATTGACGGTTGCAGTGGCCCAACGAAGAGAGGGACCCACTTCATCGATCTGGATCTCGACAATCGAGCGCTTGTCGCCCTGCTCGGTCTCCCAACTACGTTGCTCGAGACGACCGGACACGATGATCCTCATCCCCTTCTGCAACGACTCGGCCACCTGCTCTGCCTGCTCCCGCCATACCGTGCCTCCAAAGAAGCTGGTGTTCTCCTGCCATTCGCCGTCCTGACCGCGCCAACGGCGGTTTACGGCCATACGGATCTTGGCCATGGCTACACCCGAGGGAGTGAAACGAAGCTCCGGGTCATCGACGAGGTTTCCGATAAGCGTGACGCTATTTTCCATCAGGTACTCCTCAATTCAGTCCCAGTGACGACTATGTCGGGTTGGTGTGACGGATTCCAGCCACGTGAGGTCGGGCTCACGCATCGACACGGACGACCTTGTGACGGATGACATCGTCTGACAACGTGAGCATGCGATCGAGAGAATCGACGGTTTCGGTTTCAGACTGGAATGCCAGCACCGAGTAGTAACCCTCCGAGATGTGTTCGATCTCGTAGGCGAAGCGGCGCTTCCCCCACAAGTCGCGTTTGGTGACGCTGGCACCATTCTCGGCCAGATAGGTCTCGAGTTCGGTGACCTTGGCGGCGAGATCGTCCTCCGCCAGTTCAGGCCGATGGATCGTCATGATTTCATAGTCGCGCATGTGACCTCCTGTGGACATCCGATTGGAAGGCCCCATCCGGAAGATGGAGCAGGGGTTGGCCGCACCCGACAGCGCGTGATGCCGGTGCGGGAATTAGATGGTA
>CALCCX010000171.1 GCA_937900165.1 uncultured Acidimicrobiia bacterium
TAGTGGGCGACAAACGTGGGACTGCCTATCTCGACGCCGCGATCATGGGGTTCCTGACGCTATCGACACCGACCACTGCGCGATCTTGTACGCCGGAGAGGCAGCGGAGTTCGAGCGATGCATGGCCGCTGTCGAAGGCCCGCCGAGTATCCCCAGAGCCGCAATCGGGCCGCCGCCTCCACTGGCCCGCCCGGAATCGACGGAACTCGCTCGTGTCCGCCGACAGATTCGTGAACATCCTTCGCCGGGCCGAGCATTGGCAAATCCATTTGCAAACGACACCCCTCCGCCCCCGGCTGGCCGCCATCGTGACTCTTGGCGAGGTCGAGCGGCGTCGTCACGATCGGTTGTGGATATCGAGCAGGCCACAAGCATTGAGCTGTCCTTGCTTGAGGACGGGTCGCGGTCTGGCCCATCCGGTTCCGTACACTGAGGGCCATGGTCGAGCGGGAGCGATTCGTCCCTCAGCGGGTGGGGCAGCTGACGATGGAGCTCTGTGACATGCCGTGGCCCGAGAGCGACGGGGCCGATCTGTTTCGCTCCTTCAGCCGGTTGACTTCGGCTCTATATCACTACGAGTTCCATGACCGAGAGCAGGCAGCTATCGATGCCTGGGAGCGCGTCAACGACGACCCTGCTGCGGCTGCCACCGTGACCGCCGAGCTGACCGGTCTGCTCGATGGCGCCAATTACACGGCGCTGACCATGGCTGAACTCGACGACGCCATGACCCACGAGTCACTGATCCCCCTGAGACTGGAGGTCGACCTCGATGACTACGACGAGTTGTTGATCTATCGGCGGGGTAGTCACCGTGACACTGTTGAGATCGCGAAGTGGAAGGGCCTGCGATCCGAGCAACGGACCATCACGGTTGATGAGCGGGTGGTCGTTCACACCCGGGTCAAGCCGCAGTCCTGGTTCGACGAGCGCGACATCGATCCTTCTGAGCGAAACCTGGTGCCAGGCCATGTCTGGCTGAAGCAGTTCCAGAACGTGCCTCGATCCGATATCGAGATGCTGCTGCCCTCCACCCAGGTTCGGTTCAGGCCGATCGATTCCCTGGTTGTCGGGGTACCAGCGTTGGCTTCGGGCATCGCTGTGCTGGCCACCAAACTGCTACCGACCCTGGGTCTTGTTTTCTTGCTGGTGGGGGCCTGGCTCGGCTTTCGAGACGAACGGCCAGAGCTGGATCAGACGTCGCTGGTCATCCTCTTTGGTGGGGCCCTCACCCTTGGTGGCTTCTTGTTCCGCCAGTGGACCAAATTGAAGAACCGGCGGGTCGAATACCTCAAAACCCTGGCCGAGAACCTCTACTTCCGCACCCTGGCCGACGGCCCCGGGGTGCTCCACACCCTGTTGTCATCGGCCGAGCAACAAGAGACCATGGAAGTTCTCCTGGCCTACCGGTTCCTGCTCGCCGCCCCCGACGGTCTCACCGCAGCAGAACTAGATGCTGCGATCGAGACGTGGCTGCGTGAAGCGTGTCGTCGCGACATCGACTTCGAAATCGACGACGCGGTCGCCAAGCTGCGACGCCTAGAGGTGATCGAGGGCCGAGCCACGATGCGGGCCCTGCCCATATTCGAGTCACTGGCCGTGCTCGACCGCCGCTGGGACGACCTCTTCCAGCACCGGCGCACCGGGCCTGCGCGGTCCAGCCTCGCCCGCCAGGGCCATGTCACCAGCCACCGCCTCATACGGCTCCGCCAAGTAGTCGACCGCTTTCGCAGCCACCTCGATGAGCGCCGCTCTCACCGCGATGGCGACGATCCAAGGGCCCCTGTCGCCTGACCCAGCGAGTTCCGCCACCGAGATCGTTGGTCGATGGCGCGTAGCAAAGCGGGTCTGCCCCTGGTTCGGTTGATGTTCCTGATTCGAGGCGTTTGCACGGCGACACCCCTCGGCTCGTGTCATGCGGAGATCTTGGGACCGTACTTACGCTGCGCCGCCTGCTTGGAAACACCCAACATCGTCCCGATCTCTGACCAACTCCGGTGGGCATGTCGCGCGGAACGCACAGCGTCGGTCAGCTGCTCGTCTACGCCGTCACGTGTCTCGGCTAACTCTGCGATCGCTCTCAGAGCCTCGGTGTCTGCTTCTTTCAACTCAGCGGAGTCAACGCGGTCGGCCCATGCCTCGAGAGCCTCAGCGCGCCGAGCACGCGTGTTCGTCACTTCTTCCGCCATCCCTTCAGAAACTTAGGGCGAGCGGCCATCGCGGGGATGATCGCCGTTCCCTCCTGGTCGGCTACTACCCCAACCCCGAGCGGCTCTGCGGACGTCGACGGACCAACGAACATAGTTTTGCAGCCGGATCGTCAGTCTCGAACGCCCGCCAGTGATGTCGTAGTGCGTGAATCATGTCCCCGTCGGGGACACCGTGTTTGCGAGCACTTGTCTCGATGTCCACCTCCACACGGTACCGACAAAGGAACCTTTCGTCAACACATGTTGACGAAAGGTTAGGGGCTGGACAAGTGCCTATTGAATCAACCCAGTCACACACACCCGTCGACGATCCCTAGCCCGTCCCTAGCCCGGATCGCGGCGATTGCCGCCTGACGCGAAACCCCAGCCCAGCGCGCACGGATGAGTTTCCGGCACCCTCAGGGAGCCCAATCCTCGGCCGTGGCTGTGACCTAGCCACATCGCGAGCCCTGTCGGGCCGGAGGCCGATCGCGCTCGGACGATTCGAACTGCTCGGCACCTACCATGATCACATGAGTCTTGTCGCAGACGACTTCGTGGTGCCCCGCAGCTTTGATGGTCCCGGTTTCCGTATGGAACCCTTGGGACCCCAACACAACGAAAGAGACCACGACGCATGGATGTCGAGTATCGACCACATCTGGGAGACCCCTGATTTCCCAAACGGCGCCTGGCCCACACCGATGACTCTCGAGTCCAACCTCGCCGACCTGCTGCGACATGCGAAGGACTTTGAGAATCGCTCCGGGTTCACGTACTCGATTCTCGATGGCGACGACGTGATCGGATGTGTCTACATCTACCCGTCGCGGACAGCAGACGCTTCGGTAAGTTCCTGGGTGCGAGCGAGCCGTGCCGAGATGGACGTCGTCACCTGGCAAGCCATCTCAACTTGGCTCGAGACCGACTGGCCATATACCACCATCGAATACGGGGCTCGCTAGTTCACAGTTCGGCAATGGCGCCCGTTCTTGACCGGATCCCCCTCTGTCAGGAACTCACTGTCACCGAACAGAAGCACGAGGTATCGATCCCTGCGTCAGCGCCAGATCTACGCACTGCTCTGGAACCTGTTCTATGCCCAGCGGTACGAACGGGCGAGAGCGCCAACCTCCGATCACAGATCGGAAGAGCGTCG
>CALCCX010000172.1 GCA_937900165.1 uncultured Acidimicrobiia bacterium
TCCTCCACCTTCCTGTACATTGTTTGTATTGTTGTCTGTTTGTTTGTTTTTTTTTTTTTTTAATGATCCGGCGACCACCGAGATCTACACTCTTTCCCTACACGACGCTCTTCCGATCTAGGTGTTCGGGACGAATCCCGACTTCAACCGGTCGGCCTTCGGCAAGACCGTGCCAAGTGCCGTTGACTGCCAGTTCACCACCGGCCACGGTGACGGCCCAGTCGCCGTCCGCGCTCCTCCGCACAGTGCCAGGCAGCACATTCATGGCCGGGCTCCCTATGAATCGGGCAACGAACAGATTGGCCGGCCTGTCGTAGATGGTTCGCGGGTCGCCGACCTGTTGTAGCCGGCCCTCGTCGAGCACCGCGATGCGGCCGGCCATGGTCATGGCTTCGATCTGGTCGTGAGTCACGTAGATGAAGGTGGCGTCGAGGTCGCGGTGCAGGTTCACCAGTTCGGCTCGGGTTTGGGCCCGCAATTTGGCGTCGAGGTTCGACAGTGGCTCGTCCATGAGAAACACCGCGGGGCGGCGGACGATGGCTCGGGCCAGGGCAACCCTCTGACGCTGGCCACCGGAAAGCTGACCGGGTTTGCGCTCGAGAAGCTCCTCGAGTCCGAGCATCGCGGCGGCTTGTTCGACGAGCACTCGCCGTCCGGCCTTGTCGCTTCGTTCGCCACGGTGGCCCAGTAGCGGTGATTCGATGTTCTTGGCCACCGTCATGTGGGGATACAGCGCGTAGCTCTGGAAGACCATTGCGACATCACGATGGCGGGGCTCGATGTCGTTCACGACCCGCTCACCGATGCTGATACTGCCTTCAGTGAGGGTCTCGAGACCGGCCAGCATGCGCAAGGCTGTGCTCTTGCCGCAGCCCGAAGGACCCAGCAACACCAGGAATTCGCCGTCGGCGATCTCCAGCGACAGGTTGTCAACCGCGAGGATGTCGTCGAAGCGCTTGGTGACCTGCTCGTAGGTGATCGAACTCATGTGTCTCCGGACCGCGGGTCGAAACCGCCGGACCCGCCGCAGCGCGCGGGCCCCGGAGCATCCGTTGTTCCGAACCTAGCAACGGGCGGCCAAGCGGGGCCAAAGGGGGCGGCGCCGCCTATTTTGTCGACCGGCGGAGGTGGGCCTCGACGGCCGCTAGCCACTCCTCGGGGTGAGTGTGCTGCGGGCTGTGGTAAGCGCCGTCGATGACAACCAACTCGGACCGGCGAATCACCTCGCTCATCGCCTTCGACGGCCCGATGAAGGCGAGGTCGTTACTGCCCACGATCACGGTCGTGGGTGTTGCGAGCGAACGCAGCCGATCGAGCACCGACTCGTGGCCGAACACCTTCGGACCCATCACCAGCATGGCATTGGGATCCAGCACGGCGTAGCGCTCGTTCTCGTTGCGTTCGAGCCACTCTTTGCCCCTGACGGCGATCAACAAGTCCGTTTCGGGGTTCTCCCGGGAAGCCGACCAGGATCGGAACGCGTCGAGACCGTGCTCACGCACCGGGCCGAAGATCATCTCCGAGACTTCTTCGGTGAACTCGACAGGCATATCGGGCCCGGCCGCCGACGTGTCCATCAGGACCAGAGACACCAGCTTGTCTGGATGGTCGAGGGCGAAGTGCATGGCGATCATTCCGCCCATGGAATGTCCCAAGAGGTGAACAGGACCGTCAACCACCCGAGCGAGGAAGCCGGCGAGATCGGCGACGAGTTGTTCGAAGTTGTAGGTGGTCGAATCGGCGGGGTGGGTGGTGCCTCCGTGACCCCGGTTGTCGAAGGTGATGACCCGGCGATTCAGCGCCAACCGATGGCGGACCCACTCAAAATCGGCGCGGGTGCCGGTGAACCCGTGCACGAGCACCAGCGGTGGCAAGCCCTCACCGGTGCTGTCGTAGGAGATCGTGATGTCGCCGACGGTCACCGTGTCGATGTGGGAGTCGGACATGGCCGGGTCCTCGCGGGTGGCAGGCAGATTCGTACGGCCCTGGACCATACCGGAAGCCCGGACCTCCGGGCGTTCCCCGCAACGTTCCGACACCGCACCCCCCCCGTGTTGCCAGACGTCAGCAGAAGCCTTCGCCTGAGAGCCGGGCACCAACCCGCATGTCGGACGGGGCGTCGAACGGCAACAAATCGGCGCCTACGCGAGCTACGAGTCGCTCATACCGCCCGCGAGGAAGCCCGGAAGCCACACCCTCCCGAGAACTCGATCGAGATCCGGGGGTCTCGGTCCCGTCAGGAGAACGATTGACCGCACCCGCAGCTGCTCTGGGCATTGGGGTTGTCGACGGTGAAACCGGCGCCTTGGATGCCGTCGCTGTAGTTGAGGGTGGCGCCGGTGAGGTGCTCGGCGCTGGCCGGGTCGACGGTGACGGTGACGGTGCCGAACGTGGCGACATGGTCGTCGGAGTTGGTGTCGGAGTCGAAGTACATTTCGTAGGAGAAGCCTGAGCAGCCACCGGCGCGGACCGCGACTCGGAGGGCGAGCTGATCGTCGGCCTCTTCGGCGAGCAGCTGGGCGACCTTGGCGGTGGCGTCATCGGTGAGGGTGATCACTGGTTGGGTCGTGGACTCCGTGGTGGTCATGGTGTGGCTCCTTTGGATACGGCGGTGGCGTGGCCGGCTGGGCGGTGTGGTACCGGAATCGTGGTCGGTGGTGTCGACGATGGCGGCGAGTTCGGGGACGGCTTAGGAGGGCTTGGCGTCAGGGAAATGGGCCGAGAGGCTGTTGCGGCCATGGTGCTAGACCTCGATGAAGATGCATTCGCCGGGGCACTCCTCGGCGGCCTCGATCACCGCTTCGTCGAGGCCGTCGGGGATGCGGGCGGTGCCTTCGGCACCGGCTGGGTTGGCCTCACCGTCGAACAGCTTCTCTTCGCCGAACTTGGCCGCGGATTCCTTGACGTAGAAGAGCCCATCGTCCAAACCGAAGAACACATCGGGGGCGATCTCTTCGCAGAGTCCATCGCCAGTGCACAGGTCCTGGTCGATCCATACCTTCATACTGCTGTTCCCTTCGGATTTCTTTGGGGGCGAGACGGGTATCTGAGCTGGGCCGTCACATCATCCCCAACTCGAGTCGGCACATGCGATCGGGGGAGAGTTGGGCCTCGCAAGAGTAACGATGGCGGCTACGAAGCCGTGTTGATGCTCGCCGTCGGCCAACATGGGTGCCTCGCTGGTGATTTGGCTCATCGACCGTCGTCCCGGACGATGTGTGAGTCCCACCCGCGTCCTGCATGGAGTTGCTCTGCTCCTGTCGACATACCCGTCCGCCTTCTCAGGGCCGCATCAGGGTTCTGCCCGCAACTATAACACCTATACACAAGTTGTATGTTGGTAAAGCTAAGGAAACGACGCTGCATGGCTAGAGTTGCGGCGTGGACTTGACCTCAGCCGTCATCTCACCGACGCAGCACCGCGTCCTCGAGGCCCTCAAGCGCGCTGGTGAAGCGACCGCCTACGAGCTGGCGGAAGCGCTGGAGATATCCGCGAGCGCAGTGCGCCAACACCTCAACGCCCTGCGGTCGGCGGGCTACATTGCTGCCCGCCAGGAGCGGGGCCAAACCGGACGGCCGGCCGACCGTTTCCACACGACCGAGCTGACCGAAACGATGTTCGTCAAAGGGACCAACAACCTCTCCCTCGAGCTTCTCACCCACGTCGAAGAGGAAGATCCCGAACTCGTCACCCGCATTTTCGAGCGCCGTCGACACCGCCGTGTCACCCATGCCCAGGACAAGCTCGTCGGCAAGACCCTGAGCGAGAAGGTGGCCGTACTGGCAGGCCTCCTCGACACCGAGGGCTATCTCGTCGACTTCGACGAACCCGCCCCGGGCCAATATCGGATTAACCTGCACAGCTGCGCAATCTGGGCCGTCGCGACCCGGTACAGCCAGGCTTGCAGCACCGAGCTCGAATTTCTACGCGAACTCATTCCCGAAGCGACGATCGAACGCGTGACCCACAAGACCGAGATCGGAAGAGCACACGTCTGAACTCCAGTCACACTGA
>CALCCX010000173.1 GCA_937900165.1 uncultured Acidimicrobiia bacterium
CCATCGATCGTCTGACAAACGATCTGGGTGCATACCGCCATTTCCACTCTGCCCGCGCGGACATGTTGCGACGCCTCGACCAGCGCCCCGAAGCAGCCATTGCCTACCGACGAGCCCTGGAGCTCACCGACAACGAGAGTGAGGCCCGCTTCCTCGAAAAGCGCCTGACCGAAGTTGGCGGATGACAACCCCGGCATCCGTGGTCTCACCCGACCGAGGGCCTCTGCGTGGAGATCAATTGCGCGGTCTGACCCAGGGTATCGTCTGCCCATGGACATCCGCGACAGGGTTTGTGTGGTCACCGGAGGAGCCAGTGGAATTGGCGCGGCACTCGCCGAGCGGTTCATTGACGAACGGGCAACCGCGGTGGTCATCGCCGATTTGCACGCGGATCGCACCATGGAGGCCGCCGAGCGGATCGGGGCAACCGGCATCACCTGCGACGTGACCGACGAGGTGCAGGTGGCAGGACTGGTCGAGGCGGTTGAATCTGAGCACGGCCCGATCGATCTCTTCTGCTCGAATGCCGGGTTTTCGATCGACGGAGGCGTCGAGGTGAACGATGACGGTTGGCTGCAACTGTGGAATCTGCATGTGATGGCCCACCTGTATGCGGCTCGGGCGGTCATCCCCTCGATGAAGGCGGCCGGAGGCGGGTACCTGCTCCAGACGGTGTCGGCGGCCGGACTGCTCTCATCGCTGACCAGCCTGCCATACACAGTCACCAAACACGCATCGCTGGCCTTCGCAGAGTGGCTGGCGATCACCCATCGGGAACACAACATCAAGGTGTCTGCCCTCTGTCCGCTGGTCGTCGACACGCCGCTGACCGATCGTTTCGAGCTCGATAAGTCGGCAGGAGCGATCGTTACTACCGACCAAGTTGCGGACGCGGTGGTCGCCGGATTGGCCGAAGAGACCTTCCTGATCCTCCCCCACCCCGAGGTCGCCGACTTCGTGCGGCGCAAGGGCGAAGACGAAGACCGCTGGCTGGAGGGCATGTCACGCTGGTGGACTTCGGTGACCGGCGACCCCAAACGACTCAGCGGATAGATCACACTTCGTTGGTTTTGGCCCTCGGTTGTGAGCACAGAATATAACGATGTGTTATATTTAACTCATGGAACTCGTTTCCCAACTCCGACGCCTGGCCGGTGTGAGCCAGGCTGAGTTCGCCACGCGCTTCGGTGTGTCCCAACCCGCTGTCTCCCAGTACGAATCAGGGCGACGCTCACCCAACCTCAACGCCTTCGTGGAGGTGGCAGCGCGGCTTCGAAGGCGAGTGATTCTCGTTCCGGACCGAATCGTTCCGAGCAACGATCGGTCCGAGCGCTTCAGCCGACTGCTGTACATGCGGATCGCTGAGCACCTCGTATCCGACCCCGAGCGCGTCCGACGGATCGGGCACCGGAACCTTGAAAGGTTCGGGGACATGACTTGGACGCCATACCTCAAGGAATGGCAGCGATTGCTCGATCCGGAAAACGAGCCTGAGCTCCTCAGCGTGCTCTGCATCCCAGATCCGGAAACGACAGGCCTCCTTTCTTCATCACCGTTTGCCGGAGTCGTCTCCAATCCGGAGCGCCTCGACCTCCTCGAACGGTCAAGACTCTCGTGAACCGCTCCCAGCTCGCACACGCGTTACGGGCGGCTGCGGATCTGCTCGGTGATCGGGAGTTCGTGGTCATCGGCTCTGCCGCGATCTTCGGGTCATACTCCGACGTCCGCATGAACGAGGATCTCGCAATTTCCGTCGAAGTCGACCTCGTGCCTCCTGGCGATGAGGCGGAGACGAAAGCCGTCGAGCTCGACGGAGCGCAGGGCGAACTGTCTGACTTCCACGAGACACACGGCTTCTACATTGATGGCGTGTCCGCCACGACGGCCAAGATGCCGGCGGGCTGGCAACAACGGGTCGTCGCATTTGCACCCAGGGCCGCCAATGGGACTATCGGCTGGTGCTTGAGCCCATCCGACCTGGTCGCCACCAAAACGGCCGCCGGCCGCCAGAAGGACCTTCGCTTTGCCACCGCAGCGTTTAGGCAACGCCTCGTCGACCCCGACGAAGTCCTCGTCCAGATCCCGAGCATCGAAGCGAGTTCCGAACAACGCGAGCGAGCAATGAAGTTCGTCACATCGCACCGAACGCTCCAGCCAGGCACGATGAAGCCAACTCTTGACACCTCTGGCATTACCGACCTTCCCGATTTCGATGCCGCCTCGTTCGGAATGACCATCCTCGCCAACGCCGAGACCTTTGCTGAACGGCCGCCGACGATCTAGTTCGCTTCGGCCCAATCCAGCGCTCTGAGAATCAGGGTGGCGGCTTGACCCCGGCTGAGCATCTCCGAGGGACACGCCATGCGTGGCTCACAGCCGGCCATCACCCCGGCCCCGGCCAGGGCGTTCAGCACATCCTCGGCCCAATATCCGTTGTCGTCGTCGAACGCATCCTCGGTGGGTGTCGGGAACTCGAACGCCCGGTCGAGCATGGCCGAAAATTGGGCGCGGCTGATGATCTCGTCGACACAGAACAACCGCTCCTCGCACCCCAGGGTAATTCCGGCGGCCGCCAGCCGGTTTATCGCCGGCGCCGCCCAATGTCCGACGTCATCGTCGAAGAAGTCTTCTGAGGTGCTCGGTAGATCGAGTGCCCGATCAAGCAGCACTGCCATCGCGTAGCGGGACAATCCCTCCAAACTGCAGCTCTCGAGTACCGCACATCCAAAATAGATATCCCGGTTTCGCAACTCCGTGAGGGCCGGCTCGTGCACACTCCCGTCGTCATCCTCGAACGGATCGAAACAACCGATCCTGTTGCTGTCGGAGATGACGAGCTGGTCGATGGTGATGCCGAGATCCGAAGCGGGAGAAACGTTGCCGCCGTAGAACAGGTTGAGCCAGAACTCCCTGACTCGGACCGAGTCCCCATCCGCCCGACGGAATTCGAGGTCGGTCCGCTGAAAGGCCAACTCGCCGTCGAGCCAACCCTCCAGCCTGCCATTGGCCTGACCGAGGTCGTTGAGACTGACTCGCCCTTCAATGCAGGCCCACCGGCCGTGGTCGATCAGGCCAGGACCCCACAACATGTTCTCGCCACAATCCCCCGGCTGATTGACGTGATAGACGTAATAGCCGATCTGGGTCTGATCCAGGCCGGTCCCGTTGTAGCCGCTTTGTTTGTAGAGGATGCGAGCGGACCAACCCCGGTTGGTGGGCGTCGATGGGATGCACCCCCTGGCCGACGAGCCATAGAGGCCGGCCGGTCCAGGCAGCTTGCCGTCGACCGCCGAGAACCACTCATCGAAGCGGAGCATGTAGCGGAACCAGATCTCTTCTGGGTCCTCCTCCAGAAGGAAGCGGTACCTGGCCCCGACTCCTCGCTGGGTTCCGGCCGGGAGGTTTATGTCCAGGCCGTTGCCCGAATAGCCAGGGGCGACCGTAGTGTTGTCCTTGTCGGCCGACCGGACATCGATCCAATTGGGTTCCCACGGTGCAGGCTCAGGATCGGGCTCCGGAACACCTTCTGGTGGCTCAAGAGGCCACTCGGGGAAGGTGTCGTCTTCGAACGGTTCGTCGTAAAGAGTCTCGGCGAGCGCGACAGGGCCAAGGCTCGAAATGAAGAGCCCCACCATCAGGAGAACCGCCAAGCCCCTGCGCTGCGAGCGGCCACCCCTACGGGTGGAGATATGGCGCATGCTGTGGCGAATACGTTAGGGGCAATGCCCGACTAGCGGAAGTCACCACAGGGCGCGCCCTCGAGATCCGTGAGCCGCTCAGGTGAGCCGGCGGTCTTGTGATCGACCCGCTCACGATGCGATCTATTCGACGACGGCGCAGACGCGTGAGAGGCGCCGGACCGCCATCTGCCTAAATCGGTCTTCGGCGGCGGGAGGAGATGACTCCCGTATCAAAACCGCCCAAGTGGAGGCCACCGGCGAAGCGGGCATGTTCGATCTTGAGACAGCGATCCTGGACGATCGTAAGACCCGCATCGATCGCGGTGCGGGCAGCCTCGTCGTGGCGGAGGCCGAGCTGAAACCAGACGACCTTGGCGCCGATGGTGATCGCCTCATCCACCACCCCCGGCAACTCGTCCTGCTTGCGAAAGACATCGACGATGTCTGGGACCTCGGGAAGATCGGCCAACGACTTGTAGCATTTCATTCCCAGCACTTCTTCGTAGAACGGGTTGACGGGGTAGACGCGCAGGTGGGTCCTGGTGATGTAGCGCGCCACGAAGTTGGAAGACCGCAGCTCGTTGTCCGACACCCCGACCAGGGCCACGGACTCGGCGGCCCGAATAATCCGGAGCCTCTCCTTCGGGTCAGCTTCGAGAACCTGGGTAGTCACGTTCGCTCCAGTGCCTGTCCGAGATCCCAGATGATGTCCTCGACGTCCTCGAGGCCAACCGAAACACGGATCATGTCGTTTCCGACCCCGGCAGCTTCCCGCTCGTCGGTCGGGACCTGTTGGTGGGTAGTGCTGGCGGGGTGGATGACCAGGGTCTTGGCGTCACCGACGTTGGCGAGGTGACTGGCCAGCTCGACACTTTCGATGAACACCACGCCCGCCTCGTATCCGCCCTTCAATCCGAACGTGAACACCGCCCCCGGACGCCCACCGAGGTACTTGTTGGAGAGGGCGTAGCTCGAATGGTCTTCAAAGATTGGGAAACTGACCCACTCGACCTCAGGCCGTTCGACCAAAAAGCGGGCCACGGCATCCGCGTTGGCGACGTGACGTTCCATGCGCAGCGAAAGCGTCTCGAGACCAAGCAGCATCGCAAAGGAATTGAAAGGCGAGATGGCGGCTCCCACATCACGTAGCAATTCGGTTCTGGCCTTGGTCAGGTATGCGTACTCGCGGAAGTTCTCCCAGAATCGCAGATCGTGGTAGGCGGGCGAGGGTTCAACGATCGCCGGGAAGTTTCCGTTGTCCCACGGGAACGTGCCGCCCTCGACGATCACGCCTGCGATGGCAACACCGTGACCACCGATGAATTTGGTGGCAGAGTGAACCACCACGTCTGCGCCCCATTCGATTGGGCGACACAGGGCAGGGGTCGCGAATGTGCTGTCGACGAACAGCGGTAGACCGTGAGCGTGGGCCAGCTCCGCCATCGGCTCGAGATCGAGCACGATCGCACCGGGGTTGCCGATCGTCTCTCCGTAGATCAGGCGGGTGCTCGGTCGGATCGCTGCCTCGATTGCGTCGAGGTCGTTGGTGTCGACAAAGGTCGCCTCGATCCCCATCCGGCGCAAGGTCACGTCGAATTGGGTATGGGTGCCGCCGTAGAGAGATCGGTTGGCCACCAGATGGTCGCCCACTTGGGCGATGGTGAGCACCGCGAGCAATTGGGCAGACATACCCGAAGCTGTGGCCAACCCCCCAATCCCTCCTTCGAGCGAGGCCATTCGCTCCTCGAAGGCGGCCGTTGTCGGGTTGCCGATCCGCGTGTAGAGGTTGCCATAGGTCTGAAGTGCGAAAAGGTCAGCGGCGTGCTGGGCATCATCGAACACATAGGACGTCGTCGCATAGATCGGCATCGCCCGAGCACCAGTTTCAGGATCCGGGGGTTGTCCTGCGTGGATCGACCGTGTGTTGAAACCCCATTCTCGTGAAGTCATCGGACCTCCGCCTCGTGTGTTTTTGATCGAACCAAAGATCGGGCCGGATCCCAGTCTTGTTCGAGCAAGTGCCTGAGGTGTGGGCTGAAGAGATCGACATCGAGCAAGAACGAATCATGTCCCTTGTCGGAGTGGACAGTCACCCGCCGAGCAGGCACACCCCCAGCCTTCAGGGCCTCCACGAGATCGTGTTGATCCTCAGGGTAGAAACAAACATCCGAATCGATGGAGAACAACAGGTATTCGTGATCGGAGTCGCTCGCCAGAAGCTCTGAGATCGAAACACCCGCCGCCCGGGCATCTGCGTACAGATCGAAATGCTGCCACATCCACATCGTGCGCAGATAGGCGTTCGCGTCGAAACGTTTGACGAATTTCTGTCCCTGATGCCACATGTATGACTGGAGAGGCAACCGCACTCTGGGGTCGGATCCAACCAACACCTCGTCACGCGCCCGATCCTGCATCGCCTGGAGCGACACGAAGGTCTTGTGCACGATCATCCTCGCCAAGGCCAGGCCGGCTTCTGGCGGGTCGGTGGCGTAGTAGTCGCCGCCTTGGAAATTCGGATCATCCATGATTGCGTTGATCTGCTCGAAATTGTGGATGATGTGCAGCGGGCTCGCTTTCAGCGCAGAAGCAATCGGAACGACGTAGCGGACTCGGCCAGGATGCAGAGCTGCAAGATGCAGCGCCATCATTCCACCGGTGGATCCACCTATGGCCGCGTGCAGCCTGCCAATGCCGAGGTGATCGAGCAACGCGAGTTGTGAGTTCACGATGTCACCGACGCTGACCTCCGGAAATGAACCTCCGTATGGCACGCCGGTGCTCGGATCGATGTCTCGGGGTCCCGTCGACCCGTAGCAATGACCTACGTAGTTCACACAGATCACCGCGAACTTGTCGGTGTTGAGGGCTCGGGAGGGGCCGATGAAGTCTTCCCACCACCCGACATGCATTTCTTCGGTCCACAACGAACCGACCCCCTCGATGGAAGGGTTGTATCCGGCTGCGTGATGGCTGCCGGTCAAAGCGTGAAACAAAAGAATGGCGTTGTCTCCGGCCTCGTTCAGCTTGCCGTAGATCTCGTATGCCAGAGTCACCGAGGCAAGGGTCTCACCACTCTCGAATACAAACGGGTCGGTGGGATCGCCCAATGTAAGAAACTGGGTCTCTACACGCTCCAAATGCATGGCACAACGATAGGGCGGTCAATGCGATCCGCGAACAGCTGTCAGCCACCCGGCCATCCGCCACGGCCAAGTCCAAGTCCAAGTGAACTCCAAAGGGCGAGTCCCGATCTCGCTGAAACTCGCCCAACGATCCAACAACCTCGCCCGACGATCTAACAACAACGGCGATCGCGACGGATCGCGGATCGCGGATCGCAGATTTATTCCAGCATTCCCCATCTGGCGGCCATTATGAGGGCCGACTGGCGATTGTCGGCCCCCATCCGGTCATACAACTCGGCCAAGAGTCGCGTCATCTCGCGGGCGCTCACCTGGACCGAATCGGCGAGACTGGAAGTCGTCGAGCCAGTCGCAAGCGATTGCAGCCAGCCGATCTCTTCCATGCTCGGTGCGAACTCGGTGGGAACCTCTGGTGCATCCAACGCCAATCGTCGAGCAACGGAAGCGGGCAGGATCGTCCGGTCGGCCATGGCCGATCTGACGATGTCCAGCACCTCTTCGGCCGGCGCGTCTGCTGGGGCAGCAGCTGTCGCACCGGCGCGCAGCGCCCTTCGATATGTGGCTTGGGAGGCGTCAGGCGTCAGTGTCACCATGACGAGATCCCACCGAGAATCGCGGAGGTCGACCACCAGGTCGTACGAGTTCTCGTCGTCCAAGACCTCGAGTATCAGCACCCGGCGGCCAGGACCGGCTACCCAGGAATCAACGTCTGTGGGTTGTTCGGCCACGACGTCGAGATTGGCGAACGCCTCAACGAGTTCGCCTGCGCTGCCGTTGGCACCGATCACCGCTACCCGAACATCTCCGGGCAGGGGTCGACTGGCGACCGCCGGGCGGCGGAACGCCGAAAAGGCACGTCGACCGGGTGAGTTAGCACCCTGACGCGCCGCATTTCGAGTGGAGCGGAGCATTCAGTTGTTCCCCTGGCGCGGCGGACGAGGTCCGCTGCAGAGTTTTCCCTACCGTTGACACTATCGCGAGCAGAGCGATTGCGCCAGCAAAATCTTATCAATCCGTGGCTTCGCGACCACTTCGGGTGAGTTTTGGCAAGATTTGTCCATGCTCCTACGGTCCTATCGCACCAAAATCTACGCTTTGCAGCCAGAACACGCCCGGCTGTCCGGTGCGGCTCCTCGTCCATGTAACAGTGCCGTCTGCGGTATGGCGGACCCAAACGATGGGACGGGGGTAAAGGGTTCCGGTGCCGTTGGTCCCGTTCGAGATGATTGGGATTCGCGAATCACCAGTTGAACGGAGCACCCCTGAGTTGTCGAAAATCTCGGTGGAGATTGCACCATCGACCGCCTGCGTTCCGGTCAACGCACCGCTCGATATAGAACCGTCTGCCCCGAAGCGATAGTCGACAGCCAGATCAGGTTGGGTGTGTACGTATACCTCCGCAGTTCTCGACTGGACATATTCGGCGCCCACGGCGACAAGGCCCTCGGTGGCGTTCTGGTTTACCCCGTCGCCAAGCGTCCATATGGCGCCCTCCCATCCGTCTCCGAGCCCATTGTCGGTCGTCGTGCCGTAGGCGAGCACAAAAGTGTTGGCCCTCGATACGGAAGAAATCGCTGCTGTGTTGTACTCGCCGGCTTGATCGGCCCCATTGCCGCCCGCATTCCCGCTCACGGTCACCCGTTGGATGGTCCACTGCGAGCCCCATTCGACCACGTAGGTCGAAAACGTCGTGGTGCCACTCAGTGAGCCACCCCCTCCCGCCTGACGGGCATAGTTGACGGTGTTCGATCCACTCGGAAAGACCCGCGCCCATGCCGTCATGTGATCACGTCTGATATTGGTGGTGGTGGATACGCCACCGCCGTAGTACCCGCCGTAGAGGCCGACCCTGGCGATGGATCCCCACGAAGTCGAAGACGGAGAGCTCGCTGAAGTGGAGCCTGGCGCCATCGACGTCTCAACCACGTCCAGGAGACGGAAACTCGACCCCGCGGTGTCTCTCATCGCCTCGACCACCGTGATCTGTCCCTGCCAAGTTCCGGTTGCACTGCCCCTCGAAAGCCTCAGGACATTCGATGCAGTCGTGGCGCCGAAGTTCCCAAACGGATCACCTGTAACTCTGGCGTAGTTCGCGTCCGGATTCCGATTGGTCCCAGAATCGTTGTTGCCCGCTGCGCCTCGCATGATGACGAAATAGTCGGCCTGTAGGTCGTTGTTGAGACTGAGGTTGAACGAGGTTCCGGTGAACGAGCCGCCTCCGGGCAAGACCTGGTAGGTCGTAGACCGGATCGACG
>CALCCX010000174.1 GCA_937900165.1 uncultured Acidimicrobiia bacterium
CAGAACGGCACCTGGAGAGCAGCCAGGTGGAGAATGTGGGTGATTCCCTCTTCGTCTACGACCTGTTCCACGGTGGCGAGATCGCGGATGTCGCCTTTTCGAGCGACCAGCCCGGCCAGTTGTGTGTCATCGAGCACGAGGCGAATGCGATGCCTGTCATCGCTCACGTCGAACGCGACAACCGGGGTGCCTTCTCGGACAAGCGCGGCAACCGCCCATGCGCCAATACAGCCGCCCGACCCGGTCACGAGGAACCTCTCATCGTCCATTTTCGCTCCTTTGCGTATGCGAATTTTTCGGCCCGCCAAGAGAACCCGACGGGACCTCGCCGAATCGTATATAATCTGCGGACCGGTCGCTCTCCGGTCTCACACATCGGGAGTATGGCCACCGAGCGGGTAGAGGGAGGTTTCCTGCATGGGCAATTCGTGGATGAGGGAAGAGTTCGGCCAAGAGGTCGCACAACTCGCCGAGCAGTACGAGGCAAAAAAGATCAATCGTCGCGACTTCATGAAGCGACTCGGCATGGCCGGAATCGGAGTGACCGCTGCGGCGACCATCCTTGCCGCATGCGGAGGGGGCGACGATGCGGGCACGCCGACCACGGCCGGAGCCGCGGCTGCTCCGACGACCACAGAAGGTCCGATGCAGCCGGTGACAGGGGGCACCCTGCGTGAGGGTTACAACCGGGACGTGTCGAAGCACGACCCGCTCACGACAAACTGGTACGACCCGGCATTTTTTGCTATCTACGAGGCGATCCTCTCCAACGACCCGAGCGGGGCCACCGTGCCACAGTTCGCCTCGGACTTCTCCGTGTCGGACGACGGGCTCGAGTACCGCTTCACGATCCCCGAGGGCAAGCTGTCGCATTCTGGCGGAACCATCGATGCCGAGATGGTCGCCGAGTTCTATCGCGCCGTCCAGGAGTTCAGCTTCATCGCTGGCCTTGCCGCCCCGGTCGACACCTATGACGCTGAGGGCAACGAAGTCGTCGTGAAGATGAAGAACGCCTGGATAGGCGCACTCGGTCCGCACAAGACCGGGTACTGGCGGATCATAAACATCAATACCTGGAAGGAGTCGACCCTCACCGATGAAGGCGAGATCAACGTCGAGTCCACCTATGGCACCGAGTTCGCAGACGGTACCGGGCCCTTCACCCACGAGGAGTGGGTGCCTGGCAGCCATGTGCTCGTCAACCGGTGGGAGGACTACCCTGGTACCCAGACACCGTTCTTGGAGAACAAGGGCAAGGCGTACTTGGATGCGATCCGCTGGACGGTGATCACTGAGTCCGGCCAGCGAGCCACCCAGCTGGAGAACGGTGACATCGACACCCTGATTGGTCCTGCTCCACAGGACATCAGCCGGCTGGAGTCGAACTCGGACTTAACCACCATCCGACATCCGGAATGGTCTGGCTACCACCTGGCGATGAACCGGGACTACGACGAGTTCTTTGGCGACGTGCTCACCCGCCAGGGTCTGTCTCACGCCTTGGACCGGCAGGGAATGGTCGACGCCATTCTCTTTGGCAACGGCGCGCCAACCCTCGGGCCATTCCCGACGACCGACCGCCAGTACGAACCGGCTGTCGAGGAGTTCAACCAATTCGACATCGATCTGGCGAACCAGAAACTCGATGAGGCCGGCTGGGTACTCGGCGCCGATGGAGTTCGGGAGCGTGCCGGCTTCAAATTCGAGTTCGAGTACCTGGTCGAGGACGAGACCGTGCAGAAGGCAGTCGCGGAGGCGGTTGCCCAGCAGTTCTCGGTGGTCGGGGTCGATGCGCAGCTCAATGTCGTCGACCGTGCCGTAGCCTTCGAGTTCCAGAGTGGCGAAGGTCGAGACGCGGCCCCCATGTCGCTGTTCTTCTGGCTCTGGCCCATCCCGTTGGACGTGCTCATTCTGTTCGGAGGATCGCAATTCATTCCGGTGCCCAACTTCTCCCATGCCGTGGAGCCGAGAATCGACGCTGCGATAGAAACCTGGCTCGCCTCGGCCACCGACGCCGAAGCACAAGCGGCATCCTCCGAGTTCCAGCTCGCCTGGGCGGAGCAGCTGCCGTACCTGCCGATAATGAACCAGAACGCCACGTTCGTCCACAATAACAAGGTGCACGGGTGGCAGCCCTTCGTGTGGAATCTGTACCCGTACTACAACGACACGTGGATCGAGGCCTAAGCCGGATTCGTGAATAGGGGAAGGTGTCGCATTGCAACACCTTCCCCTATCTCTTGAGAGAGTTGCCGCATGAAGAAGCTGGCCGCACGCGCACGCCACATGCTGGTGATTCGGCTGGTCTCGTCCGTGGTATTCCCCCGGCTGGCCGGCGGTGATGTTTCTCCTTCGGGACTGTGTCGCCACGAGCGCGGAAAAGTGGCATAGGTATGGGGTCTCGTGATCTCCCCAGGCACAGGCAGCCCCTGAACTCCATGAGGCAGCTTGCCGCGCGCAGGCCTTGGCAACTCGCTCGCCAACATCACCTAGGTCGCTGCCAACCCACAGCTGCGAAGGGCACGAGGAAAGGTTCGTACAATCTGCCGCGAAAGGAGGGTGCCCGTTGGTAGCCGAGCAGACGTCCACACACATCGAGGAATGGAACCGGCAGCTCGCAGAATACGAGGAAAGCCAGCACGTCGACGGGTTCAAGCGGGTCCTATCGCGAATGCGAAGGAACAAACTGCTCGTGCTTGGCAGCGCCCTAGGCCTAGTCCTGCTCGGCGCAGGCATCTTTGGTCCGTGGATTTCCGGCGTCAACTACACCGCCCAGAACTTCCAAAAGACGCATCTCCCTCCAGGGAGCGAGGGTTACCTCCTTGGCAGCGATGGTCTTGGACGGGACATCGCCGTCCGGCTCTTCATGGGCCTCAGAGTCAGCCTCATCGTGGCCGCCGGCGTCACGGCCTTGGCGCTCGTCGCCGGGATCGTGCTCGGAATGGCAAGTGGCTTCCTCGGTGGCTGGACCGACCGTGGCATTCGCGGGGTCGTTGACTTCGTCTGGGGCTTCCCTCTCATCCTTGTCGCGGTGCTCTTCGCCGGAGGGCTCGGCGAGGGGTTGTTCCCAGTGATCCTGGCGGTTGGCCTGGTCAACACCGCGGCAATCGCCCGTGTGGTACGTGGCGAAGTGCTGGCGCTGTCCGAAAAAGAGTTCATCGAAGCCGCCAGGGCGGGCGGGCTTTCGACGTTCCGCATCATGTGGCGTCACATCTTCCCCAACATCCTCGCGCCGGCGTTGGTCCTCGCCTCCTACTACGTCGCAGTCGCAGTCATCGCCGAGGCGGCGCTCTCCTTCATCGGCCTCGGTGCACAGCCCCCCACCCCCAGCCTTGGCCAGATGGTCGCCGACGGGCGGAACTTCCTCCGGCTCAATCACTGGGAGTCGACGCTCCCAGGCATCACAATCGTCATCCTCGTGCTGTCGGTGAGCCTCATCGGCGACGGGCTCCGAGATGTCTTCGATCCGCGCCTCCGCCACGAGGCCAAAGGAATCGACCGGGAATGAAGAGGCTCGCAGCTCGGACCATGTACACGCTTGTGGTGCTCATCCTGTCGTCGGTCGCTGTGTTCTATGCGATTCGGCTGTCTGGCGGGGATGCAACTGCCGCCCGACTCCCGGCCTCCGCTTCCGCGGAGGACCGTGAGAACTTCCGCGAGACACTGGGACTCAACGACCCGATCTACGAGCAATATTTCCGCTACATGGGCCGCGTGCTGACCGGCGACCCGGGGAACTCCCTCACCAACAACGCCCGGATTGCCACGCTGCTGAGGGAACACGGCAAGAACAGCCTGATCCTTGGGGCTGCGGCCTTCGGACTCGTCTTCACAATCGGGATCCCGCTTGGCATCCTCGCCTCGATACGACGCAACACCTGGTGGGACAGTGGGATCATGACATTTTCCGTAGCGGGTATGGCCGTGCCCAACTTCTGGCTCGCCCTCCTCGCGGTCTGG
>CALCCX010000175.1 GCA_937900165.1 uncultured Acidimicrobiia bacterium
TTATCGCATGATTCTGTTTTTTTTTTTAATGATACGGCGACCACCGAGATCTACACTCTTTCCCTACACGACGCTCTTCCGATCTAAGACGCTGGAGACTCCGTGATCTGGCCCTCTCCCGGCTATCCGATCTATGAACGAGGGGCGCTGTTCGCAGGGGCGCAAGGTATCCCGGTAGGCCTGAGTGGAGACTTTCTCTTCACAGAGGACATGGTTGCCGAATCCGATTGGGAGAGGTCGGCGATGGCCTGGATCTGCACTCCCCACAACCCTGCTGGGTCAGTAATGAGTCGTGAGGTTCTCGCCGCTTTTTACGACCGTGCCAGGGGGTCGGGAACACTGCTCTGTTCGGACGAATGCTACGCAGACATTTACGACGGTGAGCCACCCGGTTCCATTCTCCAGGTGGCGGACGCCGATCTTGGAGGAGTGCTGGCGTTCTTCAGCCTGTCGAAGAGGTCAGGCATGACTGGCTATCGCAGCGGTGCGATCGTGGGAGACGCTGAGGCAATTGCCGCACTGGTCGCGATGCGTACTGCTGCGGGTACCGCCCCTCCCGAGTTCACTCAGATGGCCGCGGCAGCCGCCTGGGCAGACGATACCCATGCCACGCAACGGCGTGAGATCTTCAGCACCAAACGCCAAATCGTCCGCGCCGGTTTTGAGGGGCTCGGCTTCGAGATCGTTGGCTCCGAGGCCGGCCTCTACCTGTGGGTGGCTGTCGACGACGACTTGGAACTCACTGGCCGGCTCCTCGAATCCGGCGTTGTCGTATCCCCAGGAAGGGTGTTCGGCCAAGGCGGCGAAGGTTTCATAAGGTTGGCCTTGGTGCCAACTGTCGACGAATGCGTTCATGCCGTGGAGGTGGTCCAAGAATGTCTGCGCGAGAATTGATCGAGGCGGCCCACGCCGATCCTGAGGTTCGGGAAGCCGCCAGAGACTCGGTGTTCGAAACCATCGAACTGCTCGATCGAGGCGAACTCAGAGTTGCCAACAAGGTCGAGGGTGAATGGGTGGTCAACGAGTGGATCAAACAGGCGATCCTTCTCTACTTCGGTTTGACCGAGGTGAAAGTGATGCAATCTGGGCCGTTCCAATATCACGACAGGATCCCGACCAAGCAGAACCTGGCAGAGGCGGGGGTCAGAGTGGTGCCGCCCGGAACGGTCCGTTACGGGGCGTTCTGCGAGCCAGGTGTGATCGTCATGCCTGGTTACGTCAACATCGGGGCGTACGTTGGCACCAGAACGATGGTCGACACCTGGGCGACCGTTGGATCGTGCGCCCAGATCGGCAGGGGAGTCCACCTGTCAGGAGGAGTGGGGATCGGCGGTGTCCTCGAGCCGCTCAACGCTCGTCCAGTGATCATTGAGGATGGGGCCTTCATAGGGAGTCGCTGCATAGTCACCGAGGGTACCCTCGTCGAGGAAGCAGCCGTATTGGCGGCCAACGTTTCGCTGACGAAGTCGACACCGATCATTGACATCACGGGTGCTGAGCCAGTCGAGTACCGGGGCAGGGTTCCCGCCCGGTCGGTGGTGGTACCAGGCACAAGACCGAAGCAGTTTCCTGGCGGCACGGCCCAACTCGCCTGTGCCTACATCATCGGTCAGCGCAAAGCATCCACGGACGAGAGGACCTCGCTCAACGACGCGCTGCGGGAATTCGAGGTGTCGGTTTGACTTTGCTCCAGACTCTGACCTGGCTCGTCAACATCCCATCGGTGATAGGGAACGAAGGCCGGATCTGCACCGCGATCGCGGAGAGACTTCTGCCCAAGTATGGGCCAGATGTGGTTGAGCGAATCGGCAACAGTCTCGTGGTTGGTCGGCGAACCGGTCGGCCTTTGGTGCTGATCGTCGGACACATCGATACCGTCCCAGATCAGGGCCAGAGATCTGCCACCGTTGAGGACGGGCGGCTGTCTGGCTTGGGTTCGTCTGACATGAAGGCCGGGGTGGCTGTCATGCTGCATCTCCTGGAGGACCCGAATGTGCTCTTGGGTCCATACGACGTAGTTGGGATCTTCTACGACAAAGAGGAGGGTCCGGCTGACGAGAATGGGCTTGTCCAGGTGTTGGCCAGGGCGGATTGGTTGGCAGACGCGGATTTCGCGATCGTGCTCGAACCTACCGACCTCGAATTGCAGCTCGGTTGCATGGGTGGGATCAACGCCACCGTCTCGTTCTTGGGAACCCCGGCCCACAGCGCTCGACCTTGGCTCGGCGAGAACGCCATCACCAAGGCAGGGGAATGGTTGGCCCAGTTGCATCTGCGCCCGCCCGATCCCGTGGTCGTGGGGGGCCTCGAATTTCGAGAGGTCTACTCTGTCACGAAGGCCATGGCCGGAGTGGCGAATAACATCATTCCTGGCCGATTCGACCTCAACTTGAACTATCGTTTCGCCCCAGACAAACAAGCGCTCGAGGCCGAGCGAGCACTCCGGCTGATGACCGCCGCGGCAGACGAGGTGAGGATCGAAGATCTGTCGAATTCGGCTCCGGTCCCTAGCGGTCACCCCATGTTGGAGGCCCTGATGGAGATCAGCGGAGCCGTGGTGGCACCCAAACAAGCTTGGACCGATGTAGCCCGGCTGGCAGAGATTGGGGTGGCTGCGGTCAACTACGGGCCAGGCGAGACCGCTCAGGCTCACCAGGTCGGTGAGAGCGTGGCGATCGAGAACTTGAATGTTGCCATGGCCAATCTCGTGACGTTGTTGACTCGGGAGTGAGCGCCGAAAACGTGTATCAGTTGATGACGAAGCCCTCTTCGATCGGGTAGCCGGGACGACCGGCATCCAGCCAGGCGGCCAAGGCAGTGTCGTTGTCGATGTCGTAGCCGGCGTCTCGCGACGCCAGATAACGGAAGTGCAAGTAGTCGCTGAACGCTTGCACAGGGTTGGCGTCTGGCACTTCGGTCCGCATGCGGGCGAGCATCGGTTCGAACACCTCCACTCTCCAGCGGATCGCCCCAAGGGCCTTGCCCTGGGGCGAAGGTGCGGCATCAGCGGTGAAATGGTGAAGATCGGTCAGGATCTGAGTTGCCTGTCCCTCAGACGCCTCGACGCCGGTGAGGTCTCGCAATCGGCCAGTGTGATATGAACGCCCGGCGACAACCGTCTCGATTCGTAATCGGTCGCCGTTGTCGACGGCTTCAAGGTCGATCTGCTCGACGTTGAAGCCGAGATCGTTCAAGTCCCGTACCCGCTCTGTGATCCGCCACCGCTCGTCGGCCGAGATTAGGAACTCTGCGGTGACGTGGCCCCACAACTCGTGGTACCGCTCCTCGATGGCCTCACCGAGGGTCAGGTCCTCGTACTCGACTTCTTGGCCGAGTGATGCGGCGATGTCAGCCATTCCGCCTGCCACGTTTACCTTCATGATCTCGAGGTCCTCTTGTCTTTGTCCAGCAGACAACTCGGCGTACATTTTCGCAGTCTCTGCGTCCACCATCAGGGTCTGGATCGCCGCAGCGTCGAATAGGTAGAGGACGTTTGACAGGGAGCAATCGCCCCAGAAGCAACCAGTCAGATGTAGCTCGACCAACAATGTGGCGAACGCGGCCAACATTTGGCCACGGCGGCGACCAAATCTAGGTCCTTCGAGGAGCTCTCTATAGGAAAAGGAGAAGTCGACGTAGCGGGTGATCAGGGCCGCCGACTGTTCCACCGTCGGGTCTGGGTGCCTGGCTTCGATCAGACCGACCGGGGTTACGCTCGGTCCGTTGGCTTCCTCGAGCGCTCTGAGAACCGAGTAGTCCTGGCGAGCGGGTCTGGTGGGCAACTCTTTGATCGCGTAGATGCCAGAGTCGTATCCGACGAAGCGGACCTCGTGACGAGATATCCCTTTGGGAAGGTCGAGGAATCGGTCCGAATCCCACTCGGTGAGCCCTTTTTGCCAAGGGAGATCAAGAAAATCGGGGTGTCCCGCTCGAACGGTCATAGTGAACTCAGGCATGCCGGGCGGACAGTACATGCGCCTGATAATTCGTGTGCGTGACCTCTCGACCCGACTCCCAATACAGCCATTCCCAATCGGTAGCGACGAACCCGCCGATCTGGCAAGGGCCCTCCAGGTGTAGCGACAAGCACCCTCAGCCAAGGTCGGTGTTTCACTTGGCTTGGCTGAGTGCCATCATGCCGAGCAGTCGAGAGAGCGAGGAGTGCTTCATGTCGGATTTCAATACAGATGTCATGCAGGAGTTTCGAGAGAATGAGGGCAAGGTCGGAGGCCCATTCGAGGGAGCGCCGCTCCTGATCCTTCACCATGTCGGTGCCAAGTCCGGCACAGCCCGTGAGACCCCGCTCGTCTACCAGCCCACGGATGCCGGTTATGCCATCTTTGCGTCGAAGGCCGGAGCTCCGACGAACCCGGACTGGTACCACAATCTCAAGGCCAACCCGGCCACCAAGATCGAGGTCGGCACAGGGACACGGGACGTCACTGCCAGGATCACCGAGGGCGAAGAACGCGAGACGATCTGGTCGCAACAAAAGTCCGTGATGCCCCAGTTCGCCCAGTACGAAGAGGACACATCCAGGGTCATCCCGGTCATCGTGCTCGAAGCGACCTGATTAGGCGCCTTCGAGGATTGGCTATCCGTTTGACACGGCCGCTGCGAATCTGGCGGCGAGCGGGTTGGCCGGTGCGGCGTGGCGTTTGGCAATGACGATGTCCCGAGTGGTGATCCGGCGGTGTCGGGTCAGGGGTCTGCTTGTGTGAGAGCCGATCAGGTCCGGGAGCACCACCCAGCCGTCCATCAGGGCGGCCATGTCGGCCAGCACGTGCGGGTTGCCGCTCTCGGCGGCAACCTCGATTCGCGTGTGGCGACCGGCTAAGGCTCGATCGATGATCGCCCGAGTTTGGGATCCTGCTGGATAGAAGAGCCACGGATCGTCTGGCCTTGGCCGACGGTCGGGTCCGTACAAGAACAGGGCCTCGGTGGTGATCGTGTGCGATTGAAAACCTTCAACCGGGCCGACCACCACGGCCAGGTCGGCCTGGAAGTCGCGCAGAAGCTCCAGACACCGGGAGGAGTCGTTGACGTTGAGCATCAGCCGAACGTCAGGATGATCAGTGCGGAAATGGCCGATGGCGTCTGGAAAGAGGGACAGAGCAGCATCGATCATCGCGACGGTCAAGGTCCCGGCTCGCCCGGCGAGCCAGTCGGCCAGGGCGTCGGTCAACTCTCTCGTGGCGGCCAGGGTTTGTTTGGCGTAGTCGGCAACCAAACGGCCTTCGGCAGTCAGCCGACGCCTCCGACCGTCCGGCTCGAAGAGAGTCACCCCTAGGCTCTGCTCCAGACGAGCAAGGCCCTGAGAGAGGGCACTCTGGGACACGAACAGTTCGTCGGCGGCATCGGCGAAGCTCGTTCCGTCTGCCACCGCGTCCATGTATCGGAACTGCTGAAGAGCACGATCGATCATGAAGCAAGACTAATGGGTTCTATCGGAAACATGGACTTGTCTTGCTGGATGATCGTGCCATATCGTGGGTGCAGTTCGTTCCCAAGGAGGGCCTTTGACGCTTCGTATCCTCACCCCCGGCCTCGGTGCCGTCTCCACCACCCTGATGGCCGGAATAATGCTTGCCCGCCGCGGACTGGCCAAGCCGATCGGCTCGGTCACCGAATACGGGAACATCGACGGCCGCCTGCTCAAGGACGAATTGGTCTCCCTGGACGATATCGCGTTCGGCGCCTGGGACCCGTACAAGGGGACCGCGCTAGACGTCGCCAAACGGTCGAGCGTGTTGAGCGCCGAGCATTTGGCCGAGATCGCCGATGAGCTCGCAACGGTCGAGGCGCGCCCCGCTGTGTTTGATCGGTCTTGGGTCGAGGCGCTCACAGACGTAGACAACGTGGTCACTCCCGGCTCTTGGATGGACCAGGCAGAGACCCTGATAGCCGACATCAACGCCTTTCGGGCCAACGGTGAGCGGCTCGTGATGATTTGGTGCGGGAGCACCGAAGCCTACCGCCCCCCAGGACCGGTTCACATGAACCTCACCGACTTTGAGAGAGCCTTGAAGGAGGGCGATCCAACCATCGCCCCAAGCCAGGTCTATGCATATGCTGCGTTACGCAGCGGGGTACCGTACGCCAACGGCGCACCCAACGTCTCGGTCGAGATTCCGGCCCTCGTCGAGCTGGCAGAGAGCGAAAGGGTTCCAATTGCCGGCAAGGACTTCAAGACCGGTCAGACCCTCATCAAGACGATCGTGGCGCCTGGGCTCCGCAGTCGGATGCTGGGAATCCGCGGATGGTTTTCTACAAACATCTTGGGCAACCTCGACGGTCTGGTGCTCGACCACCCGGACAACTTCCGGTCCAAAGAGGTCACCAAGCTCGGAGTGCTCGAAGACCTACTGCGTCCAGATGAACTCCCTGACCTCTACGGGAACCTGGACCACGCGGTGCGGATCAACTATTACCCACCCAGGGGAGACGACAAGGAAGGCTGGGACAACATTGATCTGTTCGGGTGGATGAACTATCCCATGCAGCTAAAGATCGACTTCCTCTGCCGTGACAGCATCCTTGCGGCCCCAGTTGTTCTCGACCTCGCCAAGTTGCTTGATCTTGCCTCTACGTCTCGCAGAGGTGGGACTCAAGAGTGGCTCGGTTTCTATTTCAAGTCGCCAATGGAAGACTCAGACGGACAGATCGAACACGCCTTGTTCGAACAGGAGGAGCGGCTCTACTCTGCCATCCGGTCGATGCTCGCCGACTAAGCCGAGGCCTCGTCGGAACGGGGAAGGGTCACAACGAGCTTGGTTCTCTCTCGGTGGGAGGCCACAGCAGCCGCCAACTCGGCGAAGTCCGGATCGATGTCAAAGTCGTAGCCGTCCCACCAACCGTCTCGTTCAGGTAAGTAGTGGCGGGCGGGGGCCATACCCGAACCCAGGGCGATTGCCTTCATCTCCCTCTCGAGGTCGCGCCAGCGCTCGGCGGCCTCGCCTGGGGGGATCGGTCGCATGATGCTCACCGACACCCGCTGGCCATATCGCAGTCTGGGCGAAAACGGATGCTCCCAAACTCGGTGGGTACCGGTGATCACGACTGGAAGGATCGGTCTGTCGAAACGTTTGGCGATGCGGAGCGGTCCGCCCTTGAATCCGAGTTCGATGCCCAGGATCGAGCCTTGCGGAAACATGACAAGGGATTCTCCTGCGGAGAATGCCT
>CALCCX010000176.1 GCA_937900165.1 uncultured Acidimicrobiia bacterium
CGCAGTTCGACTTCGATCCCACGGACGGGATCACCGCCGGACAGCTCGACTTCTTCGCCATCGTGGTCCATGAGCTCGGCCACGCGCTCGGCTTCACGAGCAATGTCGACCTCATCGATTACTGCGAGGCCAACCCGCTGGACTGCCCCGGTACGACCGTGGTGGGCCCGTCGGTCCTGGACCTCTTCCGCCTCGTGCCCGGCGCCGGCGCGATCAACTTCACGTCCGCCAGCCGCATCCTCAGGCACGGAGGCGACGTCGCCGCCCAGACCCTGTACGACAGTGTGGTGGAACGCCGCTTCTCCACCGGGGCCAACCTGGGTGACCTTCGCCAGGCCAGCCACTGGCGCGCCGACGAGTTCAGCGGCGTCACCATCGGCATCATGGACCCGACGATTTCCTCGGGCACGATGGGCAAGCTCACCAACTCCGACGTCCGCGCCTTCGGGATCATGGGCTGGGACGTGACCTACCTCGCCGACTGCAACGGCAACGACGTAGGCGACCAGTTCGACATCTGGGATGGCGTCTCGCAGGACTTCAACCTCAACGGCATACCCGACGAGTGCGAGGCCACCTCGGCGCCGTCCTTCGTCAGGGCCCGGGTCTCGATCGCGCCCAATCCCTTCAATCCGCGGACTGAGATCCGGCTCACGCTGTCCGAGGATGCGCGTACGCGGGTCAACATCTACGACCTCGCCGGCCGTCACATCAACTCGCTCGTCGACCGCAACTTCGGTCCCGGCGATCACTCCGTGATCTGGGAGGGCAAGGACGCCACGGGGCGTCCCGTCTCCAGCGGGGTGTACTTCGTGATCGTGAACGTGGGTGGCGAGGTGCAGCGGCACAAGGTGGCACTGGTCCGCTGACCGCTTCCAGGTTTCAGCAGTCGATTGAGGGCGGGGGCAGAGGCTCCCGCCCTTCTCGTTTGCAGTTGGTTGTGCCTCGAAGAATGTGCATAGCCCCCGGGCTCAGAATGCATACTCGAGTTGATGGCCCCGGTTCGATCCCAGCTCCCTGGTTCTGACCGTCCGTGCGTAGTACTCCCCCCAGCGCGGCGGCAGTGCAACCCTGCCCGGGAACAGCCGTTTCTCCAGCAGGATCGCGAGCGTCAGTGGTTGCGCCATCATCCCCTTCAGCATCGCCGGGGTCTTCCCCGGCCGTTTCTCCCGCCGCCACTTCATGTAGTTCCGCCAGACCTGCAGGATTGCCAGCCGTTCCGCACTCCCCTGACGTCGCTTGCTGAAGGCAATCGTCTCCCGCTTGTGGTTGGCCTGGCTGTGACGGATCAGGAGATCCAGGAGATTCACCGCGAACAGAGGGTTTCCCGGTGTCCTGGGCTTCTTCGAGTTCGTGACCTGATGGCGGATCCGGCAGGCCACCGCCCGGATCGCCGGAGGATAGGACCGGTGCTCGTCACTGAGGACGACCGCATCTGCTGCCCTGCTCAGCGTGACCTCCAGTAACTCCTGCATGTCCTTGCGGATCGACCGGGGGTCCGGACGACCGTGCAGGGCCTCGATGTCCGCCCGCCTTCGCTTCTGCGCACCGGTCATCCGCCCCTTGCGGCGCAGCTCGCTGTCGGTGTGATAGAGCCAGAAGTCGGTCTCCTTCTCTACCGCCACGTGGTGGTGGATGGGGTGATACTGGCTGTATTCGAAGCTTTCGAAGCCGTCCACGACCACGGGACCCTGAGGCGCCTGCTGGCGCCAGACCTCCATATGGTAGAGCAGGCAGTGGCGGCCGAGACGGGCGATGAGACGGCTGACGGTTTCCGGACTGCAGCCGAGATCACGGGCGATCTGGCGTGCACACATGCAGCCGGTCACCCGCATGAAGATCCTCTCGAGCAGGTCGGGGCGCTTCAGCCAGTAGCTGACCGAGAAGGTCTGGGTCGAGAAGGTGACACCACATGCCCGGCAATCGAGACGTTGCACGGGAACCGGGACACTGCGGCAGCGGTAGAATCCGCGACGGCGCCAGGGCCAGGGGCCGCCGGAGTGGTTGTGGTACTTGCACTTGCGGTTGGGGCAGTGGGGAGGCGTCCAACCGGGATCGGTCTGGTTGATACGCATGGGGCCAGAGCAATGCAGGACTCAGGCCATGAACATTCTTCGAGGCACAACCTTTGCAGTTCATCCCACCGTTTCGATCTTGCGCAACCCGCAACCGGCCAGCCAGTCCGCCACCAGGACCACCGCCCGACGTACCCCGCGAGTGACCGCGGGCCGGCCGAAACTGCTCAGCTCCACGTAGATGCCGCTCGGGGTCTCGCGCACCTCGATGAGGATTTCCTGACGGAGATCGGCCTCGTCGACGATGACTTCCAGGCGCAGGCGTTCGCGATCCAGCGATCGCGCGCAGTCGAGAAGGACCACGTGTCCGTTCTCGATCTCGTGTACCTGCTTCTCGAATCCGGTGACGGTGCCAAGATCGCCGTCGAGTCGGGCGTGGGCCACTTCGACCACCTCCAGTCGGCGCGGGTGAGGGTTCGCGTCGCGGGATTTCATCCGGAACACGACGTGGTTGATCCTGATGCCTTCGGCCTGCCAGCGCTGCCCGTATTTGGTGTCGAGCGTGTCCGGTGGCGGCGGGCCTTCGATGAGTTCGTAGAGCCCGGTCGCGCGGGCCTCCTGCATCGCGAACCCGAAGTATTCCTCGTGGTCGGTGGTCAGCCAGAGTTCGCCACCCTCGTCGAGCCTCGTCGAGAGCAGGCGAAAGAACCCCGACTGCAGCAGACGGCGGTCGAGGTGCTTTTCCTTCGGCCAGGGATCCGGGAAATTGACGTAGATCCGCTCAACGGAGTGATCCCTGACATAGTGCTTGGTAAAGGTGAAAGCCTCGCCACTGATCACAAAGAGATTAGAAAGATTCTCATTGTGTGCTTTGGAGACGATCTTGCGCACGCGCTCAAAATCTCTTTCTACAGCGATCCAGTTTGTGTCAGGATGTGAGAGCGCCTTCTCGACAATCCAGGTGCCGTTCCCACTACAATATTCGAGGTGGACGGGAAGGGTATTTCCAAAAATTTGGGGGTCTTCAAAGATAGGAAATGTGAATAGGTGGTGCTCTTGATAATAATCAGGGACGTAAAAGACCCTCCCCTCAATTAGCGGCCTTCTCTCTTCCCAGAGGAACGGATGTTTGAGATCTTTTGGTTTCATATCAGAAAAAATCATACATAAAATCGACATTTAAAAGCTTGATCAATTCCTAAGAGATGGATACATTAATTTTTTACTTAACTTACACTGGGAAAAGCGATGAAACGGCTATTAATCACTTTGTTCCTTATCCCCTTCTCTCTCTTTGGAAGGGCTAGCGCACCCCTAGAATCTCACGATGATGAGCAGCTGATCGTCTCAAATTACGAGACCGATGATGAGGCGACATGGGAAAATGACGGTCGCATCTTATCCGATGATGAGGAAGAAGAGGCCTCCTACACCCCACCCCCAACACCTAAGGTGAGTATCGATTTGAAGCAAGTCTTTAAAGGATCACCCTACATCTACTCACTTCTTCTCTTCCTCTCCATGTTGGCTGTCTTTCTCTGGCTCTACACCATTCTCAGGTGGAGGATCCTTGCAGGATATAATGAAAACTTTAAAAAGAGGGTCATCGATCTTCTTAGCAAAGCGAAACGAAACGAAGCCCTCATTTTGTGCAAAAATAAGGGAGATCTCCTCTCAAGGATGGTAGTTGCAACGCTCAGCTCAGATCGAACCTCTCGAAAAGAGCTTGAAGAACTCATGAGCCACGTCGTCAAACAGGCAAGCGGAGCGACTTGGCAACGGATCGGTATTCTTAACGACATTGCCATCATAGCTCCCATGCTCGGCTTGATGGGGACCGTCCTTGGCATGTTCTACGCCTTTTATGACATCAATCGCTCTCTTGATAGCATCACAAAACTCTTTGATGGACTCGGCATCTCCGTTGCTACAACTGTCGCAGGTCTCTGTGTTGCTCTTCTCTCCCTCCTTTTGCATCTTTACTGTCTGTCCATCTTCCCCTCTCTCACCTCCTCCCTCTTCCCAAACCTATCAACTCACTCTAGTCTTCCCCTCT
>CALCCX010000177.1 GCA_937900165.1 uncultured Acidimicrobiia bacterium
GTTGACCATGGTGAGTATGGTAGGTGACTATATGCGCGGTATCGCCCCCGCCCCGACGGTCTTCCGATCTGGTTTATATTTTGTCTTTTTTTTTTTTTTTTTTTTTCAAGCAGAAGACGGCATACGAGATATATCAGTGTGACTGGAGTTCAGACGTGTGCTCTTCCGATCTAATGCCCCGCCAAGCAAACGGGGCGAGATTCTCGAGGTGGCCTCAATCTTCAAGGCGACCGCGGTTGACGTGGCCGCCAACTCGATGACTTTCCAGGTGACCGGTCAGCCTGCCAAGGTCAACGACTTCCTGGACCTGATCCGCCCATACGGAATGATCGACCTGGTGAAATCGGGCCGGATCGCGCTGCCGCGGGAACCGAAGGCGAGAAAACTCAAGGCGACCGGATAGATCTCGGAACCCATATGGGCGGACCAGCTCGAGAGGACCCGCCCGGTTCGATCTGCTACCAATGCGTCTGGCAGCCAATACATGAAGCCCCAGTCACGGAGGATTCCTCACATGGCAACGATCTACTATGACCAGGACGCAGACTCTTCGATCATCCAGGATCGAAAGGTGGCGATCATCGGCTATGGCTCGCAAGGTCACGCCCATTCTCTGAACCTGCGCGACTCTGGCGTCGAGGTCGTTGTGGGTTTGAGGCAAGGGTCGAGAAACCGGATCGAGGCCGAAGGCGAAGGCCTGACGGTCATGACCCCAGGCGAGGCCGCCGCCTGGGCCGATGTGGTGATGCTATTGGTGCCAGACCAACACATGGCAGACATGTACAAGGCGGAGATCGAGCCGCAGATGACCGCGGGCAAGGCCCTGCTGATGGCCCACGGATTCAACATCCACTTCGGCGAGATCACCCCATCTGAGGACATCGATGTGCTGATGGTTGCCCCCAAGGGCCCAGGACATCTGGTGCGCCGCACTTATACAGAGGGATCAGGGGTGCCAAGCCTGCTGGCGGTCCATCAGGATGCGACTGGCAACGCCAAGGCGCTTGGCATGTCATACGCATGGGCCAACGGCGGCACTCGGGCAGGCGTGTTGGACACGACGTTCAAGGAAGAGACCGAGACCGATCTGTTTGGTGAACAGGTGATCCTGTGTGGCGGACTCGCCGAGATGGTCAAGGCGGCATTCACAACGCTGGTCGATGCGGGCTACCAGCCGGAGTCTGCCTATTTCGAGACGTTGCACGAGCTGAAGCTGATCGTCGATCTTATGTACGAGGGCGGCCTCTCGTGGATGCGCTACTCGATCTCGGACACCGCAGAGTACGGCGACTACCAGACCGGCCCCAAGATCGTCACAGACGAAACCCGCAACGTGATGCGCCAGGTTCTGGCCGACATCCAGTCCGGAGATTTCGCACGGCAATGGATGGCCGAAGCTCGGGCCGGCGCCCCCAACCTGTTGGCCCAGCGAGCCGCAGACCGAAACCACCAGGTCGAACAAGTTGGCGCAGAGCTCCGCGATCTCATGCCCTTCCTAACCCCCAAGGCGCCACCAGCCTGATCCGACCTCTAGTGACGTTCCCCCAACTCGAATTCGGGATGCTTGGGCAATGGGATCTCGACCAAGAATCGAGCACCGCCCAGCTCGGCAGATTTGTCGACCGTGATGGTGGCTCGGTGTCGTTCAGCGATGGATTTTGCAAGCGCGAGCCCCAAGCCAGATCCACCGGTTTGGCGACCACGGTCAGAGTCGAGGCGCGTAAAACGATCGAATACCTGCACCCTGTCGGCCTCGGAAACACCTGGACCGTCGTCTTCGACTGCCAGTTGGGCCACGCCGTTGACCTGCGTCACGCTGACACGCACCCGATGCCGTGCGTGCCGTTGTGCGTTGTCCACCAGATTACGGATCAGGCGCGTGATCTGCCTCTCAACACCGCAAACCTCAACATCACCCTCTGCAACCACCTCTACATCCGAGCCATCGACCACGCCCCTCACTAGTTGCCCCAGGTCCATCAATGAAGCCGGCAGCAACTCCCCATTGGACATTCGAGCCAGCTCCAGCAGATCACCGATCAGTGAGTCCATCCGTTCCGTTTCGGCCACGACATGGCCGGCGAGTTCCCTGGTGCGGGTGCTTTCAGGTCTGCGTTCGATCGCCTCTGCGGCCGCCCGGATCGTGGTGAGTGGGCTCAGCAACTCGTGGGATGCATCTGCGGAGAACTGCTGTTGTCTCTCGTCGCCGTCTTCGAGGCGGCCCAACATCTGATTCATGACCATGGCCAGCTCAGCAACCTCGTCCTGGCCGGCGGGCACCGGCACCCGCTGATCGAGACTCGTTGTGGAGATCGCCTTCACCTGGTCGGTGATCGCCATGACCGGTCGAAGGGCCCTGCCGGCCAGCCACCATGCCACGACCCCGAACCCGAGAACGACCAGTGGAACGGTAATCATCAGGGCTCCCCGAATGGCCGCCGTGGACGCCTCGATCTCGGCTAACGCCGACGCACCCACCAGAAATGTTGATCCCTGATCTCCGTCCAGATCCAACATCTCGAATGTGAGCTGTTCGAGCCTGGCTTTGAGGTCGGGGTCATCGATGGGTTCGTTCGTCCCAGGGTCGACAACCGCAACGACCCGACTCGTCCGCAGGTCGATCTCGAGCACCGCGGTGAGCTCGTCGTTCACGACCAGCTCACCCGTGGCATTGCCTTCCGACAATTCATCGAAAAGCCCAAGTTGGTACGTTTGCCCGTCGACCACCAGCTCAAACGAGGTTTCGCTCCCAGCCTCGAATCCGGTGCCCGCGCCTCCGCCCATGGCTGCTGCCTGCTCCTCAAGAGCCGTGGCCAGAGCATCCTGGGCTGCAGCACGCACATCGTTCTCAACGAGTCGGACTATCAGGACCGAAACGAGCAGCAAGATCAGCCCGGCGAGTGCGGTCGCGACCGTGGCGATTCGTCCTCGGACGGAAAGCCGCTCGATCAATTCTGACCCATATCGTCAGCGACCAGGCGGTACCCGAACCCCCGGACAGTATCCAGCAGCGGCGTGTCGTACGGTTCGTCGATCTTGCGACGGAGATAACGAATATTGACCTGCACCACATTGGAAACAGGATCAGCGTCAAACCCCCAAACTCGGTCCAAAATCTTCTGTGGCGAGACCGGATCTCCGCCGGCACGCAACAGCATTTCGAGGATCGCGAACTCGCGTGGAGTGAGCGCGATCCGATCGCCGTGCCTGCTCACCTCCGAGGAGGCGGGGTCCAGTCGCAAAGATCCACACGCCATCACCACTGGACGAGCCGGTGCGCCACGACGGACCAGCGCCCGAAGCCGAGCGAGCAGAACCACAAACGAAAAGGGTTTGCGAAGGAAGTCATCTGCCCCGGTATCGAGGGCTTCTGCCTCGTCGAAGTCGCCGTCCTTGGCAGTGAGCATCAGAACCGGCGTCCAGATCTCGGCCTCGCGGAGCCGACGACAAACCTGGTACCCGTTCAAGCCGGGAAGCATGATGTCCAGGATGATGGCGTCGTAGTTCCCCACTTTCGCTCGCCAGAGCCCTGACTCGCCGTCGTGCTCAACGTCGACGTCGATGCCCTCCTCACCCAGGCTGTCGCGAACAACGGCGGCGAGGCGCACCTCGTCTTCCACCAACAGGATCCTCACCAAATAAGTATGACCGATGCGACCTTGGAAACGGATGAAAGACCCTCCGTGACCTCCAAGCTGTTTTTCATCTCCGTTTCGATACTGTCGGATTCAGTCAAATCCGTTCGACCCACGCCGTCCCAGAAGGAGATTCTCGTGACACACGAAATTCACCGGCCAACCTTCGGAACCAGTGCACTCATGGTGAGCCTTGTTCTTGTCGCGGCGAGCTGCGGTTCTGGGTCGAGTGATCCACGAGCCTCCGATGCCGTGGCCCAAGCCGGCGCTACGACCGAACTCGAATCAGTGGACACGATCGCCTTCGGCGCCGCGCCAGCCACCGAATTCGTACGGAGCCTGAGCGAGATCACGGTCGCGTACACGACCAAGGGGATGACGAGCGGCGAATGGAACGCTGCCGCGCTGGACGAAGCCATCGCATACTTCGATCCAAACGCCGGACCTGTCGACTTGTCCATCGTTCAGGAATGCTCCCGCCAACAAGGCGCCGCAATGGCGGCGACCGTCGTTGATGTCTACGAACTGAAACACGAGGGGTTCAAGGCCTATGAGGTCACGCCCGACCTGTGGGTGATCGCCTATCGCGTCGTTGAGGTCGTTCCAGGGGTCAGCGACATCACTTCCGATCGGGCGATGTACGTCACTTCTGGCGGGATCATCGGAGAACGCTCTCCCGGTCTAAGCGAGGACCGATCGTGTTGGAATTCTGGGATGGCGCGGACAGCCGTCGAGAACACGTTGTTCGCCGCCGCGGCAGAAGCCGACATCGGAAATCTCGATCCGGCTCCTGACGACGTTGATCTGGATCTGGCGATCAGCGGATTCACCCCTGACGGCACATCGACTTCGAACGACAGCGTGTTCACGCGCCGCGACGGCATTCCGGCAGATCCTGGCGACCCGGAACCGATCGGATCGACCGGCGCCGACAAACGTGACATCCTGCTGGCGAGCGACCCGTCGGTTTTCGAGTGTTTGTCGTACCTGGGCCGCGGGACGGAAGAAATCCTCAGCCGCGACAAGAGTGTTTACGAAGTGGTGCCTGATGCGTTCCTCTTCGTCGCCAAATTCGGCGATGGCACAACGATCGATATCCGAGTTCACCCTGAAGTTGGAACGCTCGAGGAGGCGACTTCTGAAGTGGCGAAGTACACGACCCCGCTGGGGCAGCTCCCAACGGTTCTACGCCGGGACATCGGACGATTCGCCATACGCCTGGGCGACGAGACCGCCACTGCCAGTCCGCTCGAGGGCATCAGCATGCAGACCGGGAATACGGCAGTGCGCCTGGCTGACAACCGCCTGGAAGAGACAATCTTTCACGAGTCGGTGCATACGTCGCTCGATCCGACCTATGTCCACGGCAGCGCAACCGAGTGGTTCGATGCCCAGGATCTCGACGGAAGGTTCTTGACCGAGTACGGCCGCAACAACCCGGACGGCGAAGACCTGGCCGAAACTGCCCTTTACGCCTACGTCTTGGCCTATCACCCAGACCGTATCCCGGCTGGTGAGGCAGCCACCTACCGTGAACGAATCCCGAACCGAATGGCGTTCATAGAGTCGATACTGCCACCAGGCCAGCCAATCTTCGGCTCCGTTCCACCCTCGCCCACGTGCGAGCCGTCCGAATAGGGCTCTACGCCCGTCCTGCGCGATCTCAAGCCTGCTAAACCCCGTGATGCCTCCGGGCTGAGCGAACGCAGCGTTGGGGTTGATCTGCTCGCGCCAGCCGAACCCCTGACCGTGATTCAGGGCTGACCCTGATGGTGGTCAATCGAGGCTTGGTCGATGCTTCCTACATGGAGCGACGTAGAAGTCCGTATCGACCTCATCTGATCGTCACGGGCTGGGTCGTTGCCGGCGTGGCCCTGGTTTACATCTCCACGGCACAGTCACAAGCCCGTAGCCCTGACGCCTGCATCGACTGGGCCTGCTGGTCGGATCCGGGAGAGATGGCCATCCTGGTGGGCATCTTCATCGGAATGCCGGTATGGGTCATCTCGACCTTTGCGGTCGGCATAACGCAAGTGATCTGCGGGGCCGGATCGAAAGCGGCTGCCACGGCCGGATGGGTCGCTCCACCTGTAGTCGTCGCCGTCGGCGCTTTCGCGATCGAGGCTGCCTTTTCAGTCGGCTGACCGAATGGACACAGGTCTCATCGCGATGTACAACAGCGATACGCTGAAGACGATGACAGTTGCACCTCGCTGGGGCCCCGACCCTGTAGCGCTAGCTGGGAACCCAGCCGGCCCAGTGTCAGTGGGGGTTGATGGCACGGGGTGACATCTACGACCCGAGATTCGTTCGCGAGCTTTTCGACGAGATGGCGCAGACGTATGGCAAGGTGAATCTGATTTCTTCTTTCGGCGTAGCCCGTCGTTGGCGTCGGCATTGTGTTCGTTCGGTCGAAATCAGATCCGATGCAACTGTGCTGGACCTGATGACCGGCATGGGCGAACTCTGTCCGGATATTTCAACTTTCCTTAGGGAGGACGGCGAGATCATCGCTCTGGACATTTCTCCGGTCATGTGCGATCGAGCCCGAAAGCAGGGTGGCAAACGCGATCTTC